>NZ_LMVE01000081.1:0-79046 GCF_001432185.1 Cylindrospermopsis sp. CR12
AAAACCTTCACCTTAATGTAGAAAATCTGTATATATAATAGCCAGCAGAACATCCTCAGACAGAAAGTATTGATTTAGCAGTTGCAATTAACACAGAAAAAGCTCGCTCAGAAATGATTATCAGTCCCGTCTTATTGGAAGTAATAAGAATATAACTAGTTTATACATGTAAACACCAAACAAGGGATATAATCAAGAAAGTTTACACTCATTTTAGCCTTATTTCCCGCGTCTAGCCCACCCACTGAATCAATTGCTGAAAATTCTTGGCTCACATTCTTTGATCCCCCCCTCTTATCATTTGTAACCCATAGTTCTAAACTAAAGATGAGAGTTGAAAGGTAGTCTGGAGAAATTTTGTGAAAAGAGTTTTAGCAATTATTCTAGGTGGGGGAGCGGGTACAAGACTGTACCCCCTGACTAAGCTCAGGGCTAAACCAGCAGTACCTGTGGCTGGTAAATACCGGTTAATAGATATCCCCGTTAGTAACTGTATAAATTCAGAGATTTTTAAAATTTATGTTCTTACACAGTTTAACTCAGCGTCCCTAAATCGTCATATTGCTCGTGCTTACAATTTTAGTGGCTTCAGCGATGGTTTTGTAGAGGTACTAGCAGCACAACAAACTCCGGAAAACCCCAATTGGTTCCAGGGAACCGCTGATGCTGTGCGTCAGTACATTTGGATGTTACAGGAGTGGGATGTAGATGAATTTCTGATTCTTTCTGGCGATCATCTATATCGGATGGATTACCGTTTATTTGTCCAGCGCCATCGGGAGACCAACGCTGATATTACCCTTTCGGTAATTCCCATAGATGGTCGTCGGGCCTCGGATTTTGGTTTAATGAAAATTGACAGTGCTGGTCGGGTAATTGACTTTAGTGAGAAACCCAAAGGTGAAGCACTGGCAAAAATGCAGGTAGATACCACTGTTTTGGGTCTAACCAGCGAAGAAGCCCGATCACAGCCCTATATTGCCTCTATGGGCATTTATGTCTTTAAAAAAGACGTTCTCATTAAACTTTTGAGGGAGTCCTTAGAAAAAACCGATTTTGGCAAAGAAATTATCCCCGACGCTGCCAAAGATCACAATGTTCAAGCATATCTATTTGATGGTTACTGGGAAGACATAGGTACCATTGAAGCCTTCTACAATGCTAACCTCGCCCTCACCCAACAACCAGTCCCTCCCTTTAGCTTCTATGATGAGGAAGCACCCATTTATACCCGCGCCCGCTACCTACCACCTTCCAAATTATTGGACTGTGATATCAAAGAATCCATGATTGGTGAAGGCTGTATTTTGAAAAACTGCCGCATTCAGCATTCAGTATTGGGAGTGCGATCGCGTGTAGAGTCAGGTTCCATAGTTGAGGAATCTTTAATTATGGGTTCAGACTTTTATCAGCCTTCCGTGGAACGAGTGTGTAACCTAGACAAAGGAGACATTCCTTTAGGTATTGGTACGGATACAATTATTCGCCGAGCGATCATTGACAAGAATGCCCGAATTGGTCATAATGTCAGGATAATCAACAAAGACAACGTTCAGGAAGCGGAGCGAGAAAAACAAGGTTTCTACATCCGTAGCGGTATAGTTGTGGTTTTAAAAAATGCTGTTATTCCCGATGGAACTATCATCTAGTTAGGGAACTAACCCACAAATTTATCCCCACAAGCTTGTGGGGATCATCTCCCTAACCTTTAAAGTACGGTAATTGCCCTGGATGTATGAGCGACAACCACAATGAATTTTTGCTATGCTTTGCTAGTTTAGGATCATCATCTTATCCTAGAAAAAACATAACCTATATTTCGCCTATATTGTAACAGGAGGCTTGTGGATGGCTGGAACGGATTTTAAAGACTATTATTCAATTTTAGGAATCAGTAAAACTGCCAGTCCAGAAGAAATTAAACAAGCTTTTCGCAAACTAGCTCGTAAATACCACCCCGACGTTAATCCTGGAAACAAACAAGCTGAAGCAAGATTCAAAGAGATTAATGAAGCCTATGAAGTTCTCTCGGATCCAGATAAACGGAAAAAATATGACCAATATGGTCAATATTGGAAACAAGTGGGAGAAGGTGGTTTTCCTGGTGGTGCGGGAGTAGATATGAGTGGTTTTGACTTTGGTCAATACGGTAGTTTTAATGATTTCCTCAATGATTTATTTGGTGGGGTAGGACCTCGCAGTTCAACTTCTTCTCGCTCCGGTGGTAGACCGGGTGGTTTTGGTGGTTTTGGAGACTTTGGGTTTCCGGATATGGGTGCCCAAGATAGTGAATTTGTCATTACCCTAAGCTTCGCAGAGGCATTTACAGGAGTGCAAAAACGATTCAGTTTAGGAAATGAAACCATTGAAGTGCGTATTCCCGCAGGGGCAAAAACTGGCACTCGTTTACGGGTGAGAGGTAAAGGTGCAGTTAACCCTAAGACTGGACAAAGGGGAGATTTATATTTAAAAACAGAACTATCACCCCATTCATTTTTTCAACTTGAAGGTGACCAACTAATTTGCGAAGTGCCAATCGCACCAGATGAAGCAGCTTTAGGTGCGACTATCCAGGTTCCCACACCTGATGGTCATGCAAGCGTAAAATTACCCGCAGGAGTGCGTTCTGGTCAGTCCCTGCGCTTACGCGGCAAGGGATGGCCCTTACCCAAGGGCGGTCGTGGTGACCAGTTGGTAAAAGTTGCCGTTGTACCCCCTAAAGACCTGACTCCCCAAGAGCGGGAATATTACGAGAAACTGCGTGCTATCCGTAGTTATGATCCTCGTGCTCATTTACAGCAAATTAAATTCTGATTCTAGCTCACCAGGGGAGCAAACCCTGAACTATTAATAATATCAACCTGAACACCGATCGTGTTTTTTGCCGAAGTAGAAAATGCTAAATTTTCTACTTTTTACTATTGACGGAGTAAATTCACGCATAGTACAATATTATATGCTAGTTAAAAGACTTTTTGTTTGTAGGTGATAAGTCCTTGTCATCTCCCTGAGCAGGTTCGGTGAATATAAGAGGTGCCTTTGTAGTGAAGGTTAGACCACGAGTATATAATAATGTGCAGTTGGGTCAGTAAAAATTATCGGCTTTAGGCATTTTCATACTTAAATCCTAGCGGTTTCTTGCTAGTATATACGGAATAAAATTAGGAGATATTTATGAACGGCAAATTCCCGTCCACAGTTTTAGTAGCAACCCTAGCCCTATCAGGCATTTTGGGTTTAGGACATGGTCAATTAAAAGCCCAATCATCAGATGACGCATTTTTTGATCCGAGCGATCCCAGTCAATACAACGGAACTAAATTTACCTGTGTAGCCCAAGGTAGCGACTGGTCCACCGTTGGACAGCGCCCTGGTGGTAGACCAATTCCCATAATTATGTGGACAAAAAAAGGAGCACAGTCCTTTGGCGAAAATTATAATCCTAAGAGCCGTTGTGAAATCGTCACAGCCAATCTCAACCAAGCGGTAGAAGATAGCGCTGGCAATCTTTACGACGTAGTCCTAACCTGGGGTAAACTTGACGATGGCAAGACTGTTATTTGCGCACTTTCTTTAAAGGATGAAGGAGGTTGTGATGGTAACAATACCCTGTTCGCTCTGAAACCTGAAAATGCCAAAGACCCTAATAAGGTTTTAGAAACCCTGACTCAAATTAGCATTAAAGGTTCTAGTGCAGGGACTGTTCGTGAAACAACAAGTCGTTTAAGTGTAAACCTGGGTAAAGTTGTCTCACAAGCAGCCAAGCGATTGCCCCAAGAAACACCCAAAACTCGCACAACTCCCGTAAATAGACCCACTAAAGGTACTCTGTGAGTTGGTAACAGCCAGGAGAAGTCAATCTGTATTGGAAGTTATCAGCATTGGGAACTTTCACAATTCCACCCTAGTCAATTTTCTCTAGGATGTACACAACAAAATTAGGGAGTCATTTAGGAACATTATGAACATTATGAACATTATATCAAAATCACATCTAAAATCTTCCGTAGTTATGGCGTCCATCTGCGGATCTTTGTCAGTTACACTTCCCGTGGGCGCTCAATTGCCTTCAGTGGCGCCAGTTATCTATGTGGATCCCATTAGTGGTGTCAACATTGTCAGCACTGGCAACTCCGTCACCAATCCCTATAAAACCATCACCTTTGCCTTAGAGCAAGCCCAACCGGGAACCATAATTCAGTTAGCTCCCGGTAGTTACACTAATGAGTCCTTCCCCATCAAACTTAAACAGGGAATCACCTTGCGTGGTGATGAATCGACTAAAGGAAAGACCGTAGTTATTTCCGGTGGTGGTGACCACAACAGTCGTAGTTTTGCCAGACAAAATGTAACTATTCTGGCGGAACAAGACAGCACAATTAATGGTGTAACCGTGACCAACAGAAATGACCGAGGAACAGGTGTATGGGTAGAGTCCACTAACCCCGTCATTAAAAATAGCACATTTGCTCAGAGTTTGCGAGAGGGGATATTTGTCACAGCTGGTGGGGATCCTACCATTGAGAACAACCAATTTACAGCAAACAATGGCAATGGTATTTCCATAACCAAATCCAGCAAGGGGAAAATCAGCAATAATGTATTTGAGAAGAGTGGCTTTGGATTAAGCATTAATGACGATTCCAAACCAGTCTTGACCAAAAATCAGATCACCAATAATAGAGACGGAATAGTTATCACCGATTCAGCTCAACCCTTATTACGCAGCAATGTGGTTAAGGATAACGAACGGGATGGCATAGTCATCACTCTTAATTCTTCCCCCGATCTAGGTACTCGTAGTAATCCAGGTGGCAATGTCATCGTCAACAATGGTCGTTACAACATTTATAACGCCGCCACAACTGGTGTTGCCATTTCCGCATTAGGCAATACTATCGATGACTCAGGGATTTTAGGTGAAGTAGAAATAGATGGAATCCAAATTACAGGGAACAGGAAACCAGTATCATCCAACGACCCGAATTTAGCCCTGTTAAGAAAATGGCAATTAACAGCTGTTTCCTGCAGCTCTACTCCAGTAATTGGCATCTTTATAGGTGATAAACAATATTGTGTCAGTCCCCACCCAGACTTAACCGCTAAGGCTTATGAGTACAATCCTACTACCGGCACACTCAGAGCTTTAAGAACTGGCCCGCGTCCCACCAAACCAGGTAACCTGTAGATTTTGCTCCAGCAAGATCTCACCATTAAAACCAACACTAGATCAAGGGGAAATTATGAACAGCAAATTCTCAGCCGCGTTTTTAGTAGGTACCCTAGCCCTATCAGGCATTTTGGGTTTAGGACATGGTCAATTAAAAGCCCAATCATCAGATGACTCATTCTTTGATCCGAGCGATCGCAGTCAATACAACGGAACTAAATTTACCTGTGTAGCCCAAGGTAGTAACTGGGCCACAGTTGGACAGCGCCCTGGTGGTAGACCAATTCCCATAATTGTGTGGACAAAACAAGGAGCACAGTCCTTTGGCGAAAATTATAATCCTAAGAGCCGTTGTGAAATCGTCACAGCCAATCTCAACCAAGCGGTAGAAGATAGCGCTGGCAATCTTTACGACGTAGTCCTAACCTGGGGTAAACTTGATGATGGCAAAACTGTGATTTGCGCACTTTCTTTAAAAGACGAAGGAGGTTGTGATGGTAGCAATACTCTGTTTGCTCTGAAACCTGAAAATGCCAAAGACCCTAATAAGGTTTTAGAAACCCTGACTCAAATTAGTATTAAAGGCTCTAGTGCAGGGGTTGTTAGTGAAACTAAACCAAGAGGTCGTTTAAGTGTAAACTTAGGTAGGGTTGTATCGCAAGCAGCCAAGCGATTGCCTCAACAAACACCCAGAACCCGCAAAACTCCCAGATCAACTAAAGGTTCTGTTTAAGGACTGGCAAATATTGCAAAAGTGTCGAACGCGTGGGGAATAACCAAAACTTTCCACGCGCCATCGGCAAAAAATAAGGAGGTATGGAAATATGATGAGTAGCAAATTCTCAACCACGTGTTTAGTAGCCACCCTAACCCTATCAAGCATTTTGGGTTTAGGACATGGTCAATTAAAAGCCCAATCATCTGATGACGCATTCTTTGATCCGAGCGATCCCAGTCAATACAATGGGACGAGATTTGCTTGTGTAGCTCAAGGTAGTAACTGGGCCACAGTTGGACAGCGCCCTGGTGGTAGACCAATTCCAATAATTGTGTGGACAAAAAAAGGAGCACAGTCCTTTGGCGAAAATTATAATCCCAAGAGCCGTTGTGAAATCGTCACAGCCAATCTCAACCAAGCCGTAGAAGATAGCGCTGGCAATCTTTACGACGTAGTTTTAACCTGGGGAGAAGTCGGTGACAAAACTGTTATTTGCGCACTTTCTTTAAAGGACACAGGAGGTTGTGATGGTAACAATACCCTGTTTGCCCTGAAACCCGAAAATGCCAAAGACCCTAATAGGGTTTTAGAAACCCTGACTCAAATTAGTATTAGAGGTTCCAGTGCAGGGGTTATTACTGAAACAAGAGGTCGTTCTCGTGCCACAGTAAACCTAGGTGAAGTTATCTCCAAAGCAGCCAAGCGCTTGCCTCAACAAACACCCAGAACCCGCAAAACTCCCAGACCCAATACAGGTGGTCTGTGATAGAAAACTCAGAACTTTTCACACTTCTTTGGTAAAAAATAACAGGATATTATGAAATTTTCAGCAACAGTTTTAGCTACTTTTATAGCTGTATCAGCCGGTTGGCATCCTAGCATGGTGAGAGCTGTGCCAGTGGAAAGTGGAGATAACCCCCCTAACCCCCCCACTATTCCTGCATCCGACAACCCATCAGACTCAGAACCGACTGGTGATGAAAGCTATAATGGGACGAAATTTGCCTGTGTATCCCAGGGTAATGGCAAGTGGGCTACCGTTGGTCAGCGCCCTGGTGGCCAACCAATACCTGTGATTATTTGGACTCAATCAGCTTCCAAATATTTTGGTAGCCAATTTGCCCCCGAAAACCGGTGCCAAATTGTCACCCGCAAGTTCAACACAGCAGTACAAGAGAGTGGTGGTAGGCTTCAAGATGTTTTATTAATCAGTGGCAATGTTAATGGTCAGGTTGTTATTTGTGTAATTTCCGACCGAGATAATCGTTGTCAAGATAAAAATACCCTATTTACCCTGAAACCGGAAAATGCCAAAAACCCTGATAAGGTTTTATCTCAACTCCTGGAGATTAGCAAGAAGGGATCGGAAGGAGGTGTGATTACCGAAACAAGAAGTAGTCGCCAACGGGTTACAGTCAAACTGAGTGATGTGCTAGCAGCTCGACGCTCATCCTCTTCACCTGTTAAAAGGCCAAAAGTTCAAAATAACCGACGTAATCAACCTGGTTTGTAAAGTAATTATAATGGGAAAAGGGAATGATGCATGATGAAACTATCCACGACAGTTCTAGTTGCTAGTTTAACCCTAGCAGGAACTTTGATTCAGACTGGAGTACAAGCTAAGCCCCCTACTGAAGCCTACAATGGCACCAAGTTTACATGTGTTTCCCAAGGCAATGGCAATTGGGCTACGGTTGGCCAGCGTCCTGGTGGTAGTCCAATTACCGTAATTACTTGGACAGACGCGGGTTCTAAATATTTTGGAGATAACTATACTCCTCAAAATCGTTGCCGAATGGTAACATCTAGATTTAATCAGGCCGTGAAACAAAATGGTGGACGCCTAAAAAACGTAGCTCTAATTAAAGGTCGTGTTAACAAAGAGACGGTTATTTGTATAGCCTCTACAACTAGTGGAACAGGTTGTAGTGACAAGAATTTATTGTTTACTCTTAAACCGGAAAATGCTCAGAAAGCCAATGAGATTCTGGCCCAACTGACGGGAATTAGTAAACAAGGTTCCAGCGCAGGTGTTGTCCGAGAAACAAGCAGTCGTCTGCAACTTGAATTAAGTGAGGTCCTCGACCAGAATGACCTAAAACCGCAGGATTCCGACCAAATAAGACCACCAGCAAACTCTGATCGGAGGTTCAAACTGTAAATTCTACCCGAATGAAAAGAATCAATCAACTGCTCCTTTTTTAAGTGAATCACTGTGTTTTACCCCATATCCTTTAGATTGTCTGTGGCATTACTGACAACAATTTTTTCCCCCATTGTGTATCCTCATACTGTACCCAACTTGCTAGCTTCCACACCCCATCCCGGATTTGAATTTGCCGCTGCCAGGACTGCCAGTAAAGTAACAGTAAGAATTTTTACTAAATCTGGATCTGGGTCAGGAGTGATTATCAACCGTGAAGGACAAACCTACACGGTTTTGACCAATGATCACGTGGTAGTGGATAGTCCTGAGAGTGGTTATGAAGTTTTAACACCTGATGGTAAGATTTACAAAGCACAGCAAGTACCAACAGTCAATCCCCATTCTTTAGATCTAGCACTGGTGGAATTTACCAGTGGGGAAAACTATCAATTTGTGCAATTTTCCCGATCGCCAAATATATCTGAGGGGGAAGTGGTATATGTATCTGGGTTTCCAGCGTGGCATTTTGTTTTTAATGGTGACAATATCACCAAAGTAGAAACAACCCGGGATTGGGGACTGGGTGCTTTCAAGCTACAACCGGGTAAGATCAAAATGTATCTCCGTAAAACCCTAGTTGGTGGCTATAAGGTGGGTTTCACCAATGATTTTACCCAAGGTATGAGTGGAGGACCCGTTTTAAACCAACGGGGGGAACTTGTTGGTATCAGCGGGTTATTAAAGTATCCCTTTCAAGGAATTAATGCCTTTATTTTTACTGATGGGACTAAACCCAACAGGGCAGATTACCGTAGAATTGAGTCCTTAAGTTGGGCCATCCCCATTGCTACTGTGGTTGATTTCATTCAAGAGCAGAAACAATGAATTTTAAACTTGGAATAACAAATAACTCCCTACTAGTAACAACTCTTATCACTGCTGCAACAGCTGTTTTATCTACTACTTCAATAGCTGCTGATACTATCAGTATCCAAGATATAGCACAAATTGCTAAGAAGACATCTGTACAAATTAATACGGAGGGTGACGTTACCCCTGGGGGTTCAGGAGTAATTATTGCCAAACAAGGTAATCGTTATTCTGTACTAACCGCCAATCACGTGGTCTGTGATATTATAGACAGACCTGGAAAAATCCTCTGCGCTAAAGACATTACCTATTCTGTAAGAACAAATGATGGCAAAGAATACCCTATTAAATCAAAAGACATTGTAGTCCTACAGTCAACTAAAAATGATCCTGATTTGGCCCTAGTTAGCTTTGTAGCTACACAGGAATATCCCACAGCCAATGTAGGTGATTCTGACCAAATGACGGAAGCATCCGATGTGTTTGTGGGCGGATTTCCAGCTGTATTTAATAAAATTGGCTCAGCTAGGGACTTTACTTTTACCAAAGGGATCGTTCTTTCTCGCGGTAGAACTTCTATCAACGGTTATAGTTTAATTTACGATGCTAAAACTCTTACCGGTAATAGCGGGGGCCCAGTTTTTGATATTAAGGGTAGGGTGGTGGGAATTCACGGGTTAGCTGACACATCAGCTAAGAGTAAAACAGAAACGGGAGAAATAGTATCACAGAAAACGGGATTTAATGCTGGCATTCCCATTAATACTTTTTTGAACTTCAATAACCCCTTGCTCAAAGAGCTGCCAATTCAAAGGAATACCACCGCCACTGGGGAAGTGCCACAGCAGCGCTTAAATTCTCCCCAATCTGCACGAGATTTTTATGCCAGAGGTATTACTAAGCTAGACCAGTTTAGTTATAAAGAGTCCCTAGATGATTTTGATCAGGCAATCAAAATTGACCCCAAATATGCAGAAGCTTATTTCAAGCGTGGGTATGCCCTCAGTTGGCTTAGAAGATACGAAGAAGCCCTCTCCGACTTTAACCAGGTAATTGCCTTGGATCCAAATTATTTGGATGGTTATCTAAATCGTGGTTGGACTTATATTTGGTTACAAAATGATCAGGCCGCTCTTGAGGATTTCAATCGGGCAATTCGCCTCAATCCCAGTTATTCTATAGCTTATGCCCATCAAGGTATGGCTTATATTAAGCTGGGTAAGTATCAAGCAGCACTGGAATCTTCCAAGCAAGCTATTCGTCTAGACCCTAATAACAGTTATGGTTATACAATTCAGAGTGATGTGTTTAACTATTTAAAGGACTACGCTGCTTCTATCAAGGTGTCAACCTTAGCAATTATAATTGATCCAGATGATTTTAACGCCTACATCAATCGTGCTACAGCATATACTCTGACTGGGAATTTTTCAGCCGCCCTGGTGGACTATCAGAAGTCCGCAGAAATTTTTGAACGTCGTTATACCAAAAAACCTTCTCCAGCAACAGACAATTCCCGAACAACACCTAAACCATAACTCCAAGTAAATAACAACATCACAAAAATTTACACAAAAATACGAAACCTAGGGGTTTTATGAACCGGTACTTTAATGATACACTAAGCAAAGGTTTAAGTAGGGAGGCACAATTATTTGTAGGATGCCCATGGGGGCGTTGGGTTTCGTTCCTCAACCCAACCTACGCTCATCTTGCGTTTAATTCCACTCACCCACTTATCCTATTTATCTTTACATAGTTTGGTCTTTTAACGCCAACTTACTTATAGCAACAAAATATAGCCGGGCAAACATTTACTATGGTAGAATGTCCAGTGAGGAGTAATATTTTGAACAGCACACAGCCTTATTTTACATCAGGTTACAATCACCGGGGTTTAGTTTTTTCAGCAATCTCCCTAACCTTGCCCAGTATCCTTTTAACTTTGGTACTGTCTCCAGATCTTGTATTTGCGGAAGAGGGTGTTACGAATCAGAATGGCTACGAAACCAGATCCGTTCCCCCACAGATTTCACAAGCTGAGAATATCAGTCCGGAAGAAGTAAGAAGAATTCGGCAAGAATTGCTAATTGAACCTCTGGTAAAAACCAAACCACGGGAAGTGCAAAAGCCTACTTATCCCCCCGGACTTACTTTTGCGGGTGTAAGTGCTTTTGGTGCTAACACAGGTGATGTGTTTATAGGAATAACAGGTACTACCCCCGGTAAACTTAGAGATGGCCAGTATGATGGCGGCATTAACCTTGGCGCTGGTATAGGGGAATCTAACAAACTTGCAGCCTTGGAATTGGGCTTCAGCAACAATAGTATTAGAAAATTTGGTGCCAATGGCAGCTTTGACCTGAAAGTTCACCGTCTTGTCTATGCCCAGGGTAACAACCAGGTGGCTGTGGCCGCAGGTTGGAACTATTTTGCCCAGTATGGTACTGATGGTGTTACCCCTTCTGGAGTTTATGGTGTAGTTACTAGTTACTCCCTATTACAGCCAGATGATGAAGTTAATAAAATGCCTATCTCCGTCTCTTTCGGTGCTGGGGGTGGTCCGTTTAGACAAGAATTTGCTAGCACAGGTGTGTTTGGCAGTGTGGGTATGCAGGTTCAACCCCAATTGGGTGTAGGTTTCGGTTGGAGTGGAGTGGGTTTTAACCTTGGTGCTTCCTATGTTCCCATACCTACCTTACCTTTAACAATTACAGCCCAGGGTGCGGATATCACTAATAATAGCCCTGGTGGCACCATACTTTCTTTGAGCGTCAGCTATGGGTTCAATTTTTTACCTAAGTAATTACATAGGTACTATAGTTTATTAGATAATCATCATGTTAAAACCCAAAAGTCTCATTTTTACCTTAAGTCTAGTCCCGTTCTTATTAGCATCTTTGCAATTGACCAGTGAGGGAGGTAGCACAACACCAGGAGGTCCTAGTGGAAATGTATTGCCTTCACCACCATCAATTCCACAAGATCCTGTACAACCAACACAACCACCACCACCAAACCCACAAGATCCTGTACAACGACCACAACCGGAACGACCAAACCCACAAGATCCTGTACAACCACCACAACCGGAACGACCAACCGGGAAAACAACTCCAGGAGGTTCTAGTGGTGGAAGCGGTGTCACCTTCATACCTAATGCAGAGAGCATAATTGTAACCAGACAGGGGCAAAGTGCAACCCTAGCGGTTACACAAGAAGTTCAATCAGCCCTAAACCAGCTAGTTCCCAATATAGTTCAAGTGCTTGGCACAAGCGCTAATACTACTGACTTGGTCACCCTCGTGCTTGCACGTCCAGGGGTAACGGAAGCTGCTGCGAGAATAACAGCAGCTTTAACATCGGCGGGTATTAGTCCCCAGCTCGCGATCGCACTTGTTAATGCCCTGAATGGTTTATTCTCACCTTCCACTGCATCTTCACCCGGTGCTATGTTAGTTAGCACTAAGGATTGGAAAGGTAATAATACAGTTGCACAAGCGGGTGCGGCATTTAGCGTCAACATTGACAAGCTCAGTGCTGCCATTACTGCTTACAACGGTATTGTTATCGAAAGTAAACCACCTACTCTCAAACGTCTGTCTCAAGACGCAAGTTTCGTTGGTATTGGTCGTACCCTTAAACAATTGAGAAACGCTATCCCCTAAAGTCAAGAATAACCAGCGGAGGAATTTTTCCGCTGGTCTATTTTACTCTATACTGCTGCAAAGTACACTTTGGACTTCACAGGATCAGGAATCATGGTCTTTTCACCCGGTTGCCAGCCAGCTGGACAAACTTCATCAGGATGTGATTGTACATGCTGAATTGCTTGCAAAGTACGCAAAGTCTCATCCACACTGCGACCAAAAGCCAAGTTATTTATGGTAGCGTGTTGAATAACCCCATCCTTGTCAATGATAAACAAACCACGCAAAGCAATCCCAGCATCGGGGTCAAGAACATTGTAAGCAGTGCTAATTTCTTTTTTAATATCTGAAACCAGGGGATAGTTCAAATCGCCAACACCACCAGATTTGCGGTCTGCTTGAATCCACGCCAAGTGAGAAAATTCACTATCCACAGAAACACCTAATACCTCTGTGTTCAATTTCTTAAACTCTTCGTAGCGATCGCTAAATGCTGTGATCTCAGTGGGGCAAACAAAGGTAAAATCCAAGGGATAGAAAAACAGAACCACATACTTGCCACGATATTCAGCAAGTTTGACAGCCTTAAAATCTTGGTCTACCACAGCTGTGGCTGTAAAATCGGGAGCCTGTTGGCCAACACGAAGACTAGTCATTAAAGTACTTCTCCTTCAGCACATTGTATCAAATTTTCGGCGTGGGTTTTGTGACAGTTTATTTACAGTCTATTCCAACTATATCACAGTCATTACGATTTTGAGTAGTTAAATACTAAATTTAATTTCTCAACTGTACGGGCATAGCTAAATAGGTCATCTTTAAACCACCTAGGGGAGTAAAAATCACCGGGGTGAGATTTTGATTCAAGTGCATCTGAATTTCCGTAGATGGCAATTCCTTCAGTCCTTCTAGGAGATACTTGACATTAAAGGCAATATCAATATCCTCTCCGGAAATTTGTGCGGGCATTGACTCAGTGGCATTACCCACATCTTGGGCTTCACAAGATAAAGTAATTTCCTGGTCTCCAGTATTCATACTGATTTTAACAATATTATTTTTCTGGTCAGCTAATATGGCAATTCGTTCCAAAGTGCTAATAAACTGCTTCCTTTCCAACACCAGTTGTCTTTCAAACTGACGAGGTATTAATTGTCTATAGGAAGGGTATTGACCCTCCAGGGTGCGACTAGTTAAACGTTGATTTTGCCAAGCAAATACTATTTGACCTTCGTCTAAACATAAAGATACTGCCTCTTCTGAAGCACTATGGTTTAGCATTCTTTGTAGTTCTCGTAATGCCCTAGCAGGTACGGTCACTTCCAGTTGTTCATCATTTTCCAGGGGACGTTCATTAATGGTTTCTAAAACCGCCAACCGATGTCCATCCGTAGCTGCAAACTCTAAGACATCCTGTTTAACTGTTAAATGTACCCCTGTTAGAACCTGCTTGGTTTCATCACTACTAGTAGCAAATAATGAACCTTTTAAACCCTCAACTAGAGCTGCAGTGGTTATTTGGATAGGATTGGAACTCTCAATTAAGGGTAATTCAGGAAATTCTTCTGCCCCCATGGACCTAAGTTCATACTTACCATTTTTGGGCTTTAGAATAAAATTTATACCTTCTGTAGTAGAGTCTCCCGATTGGTCATCTAGGGTAATATCCCCCTCTGGTAAACGGGAAGTAATATCCACTAAGATTTTAGCAGGGAGAGCAACTGCTCCACCTTCTATCACCTCCGCAGTGAAACTAGTACGAATACCCAAGCTTAAATCAAAAGCTGTTAAACTAACTTGATTCGTATTTACATCCGCTTGCAAGAGTACATTAGCTAATATGGGATGGGTAGGTCTAGATGGTACTGCACGACTGACCAGGGCGAGATTGGTACTAAGATCGCTTTGAGAGCAAATTAATTTCATAAATCTGAACACAAATAGTGAAGGATCATCCTAGCAAATTTTCCGCTATCCTAGCTTATGCTTCCAATTTTTACGGCGATTAGAACCTCTCTTCAGACGAGAGACACGACGTTTCGCAGATTTTAACTTGCGTTCAGCTTTGCGTAGAAACTTAGGTAATGTATGCTATAGGGGAGTAGCAGTTTTAAACCTGTATTTTTTGATGAAAACCAATTACTATCCTTAGATTTTTGGTGAAACAAATTCCTCAGATTATTTGTTGTGTCTTGGAATTGTTTTTATGTTATAGTGATGTTGTGTTGTTTTATCAACTACTACATAATTTGACCGAATCTTTGAACTAACATAAACATATAACTGAATTCCCCCTTATGACTCCCCTAATTAATCAAGCTTTGAGTCTGGTCTACACTCAGCTTTCTTATTTTTCTGAGTCCAGCAACTATTACCAGGTACTGTCTACTGCTTTTGGCAATAACTATGACCGTGACATTGCGGAAAAGTTAAAGTTACATTGGCAACAGGTTAATTTTACGCAAATTCCTCAGATTGAGATTCTGGATGGTGGCATTCTTGGTAGTGCTTATGGGGCTTATGCACGAGAGACAAATAAGATTTACTTATCAAGGAATTTTGTTACTAATAATACTGCGGAAGTTATTGGTCGGGTGATTTTGGAGGAAGTTGGGCATTTTGTTGATGGTCAGCTTAATGTTGAGGATAGTGAGGGAGATGAGGGGGCGATTTTTGCTGAGTTGGTGGTGGGTAATAGTTTGGATGATCAGGCTTTACGGAAACTCAGGACTGAGAGCGATTTTGGTATCATTACTCTCAATGGTCAGCAAGTTCATGTTGAACAGTCTAGTAGTCTTTCCCTTCCCGGTGTTAGATTTAGTTCAGTAGCATGGGCGGATTATGATGGGGATAAAAAGCAGGATTTCCTACTAACTGGTTACTCATCAAGTGGTCCAATTGCCAAACTGTATATAAACACAGTTAATGGGTTTCAAGAGGATACTACGGTTTCCCTTCCCGGTGTAGAATATAGTTCAGTAGCATGGGCGGATTATGACAAAGACGGGGATCAGGATTTCCTACTAACTGGTTTCTCATCAAGTGGTCCAATTGCCAAACTGTATAGAAACACAGGT
This sequence comes from Cylindrospermopsis sp. CR12, assembly GCF_001432185.1. Taxonomy (NCBI): domain Bacteria; kingdom Bacillati; phylum Cyanobacteriota; class Cyanophyceae; order Nostocales; family Aphanizomenonaceae; genus Cylindrospermopsis; species Cylindrospermopsis sp. CR12. The sequence continues at coordinate 15,632 of NZ_LMVE01000081.1, forward strand.
AATGGGTTTGAAGAGGATACTAACGTTTCCCTTCCCGGTGTTGCAGCAAGTTCAGTAGCATGGGCGGATTATGATGGGGATGGAAAGCAGGATTTCCTACTAACTGGTTTCTCATCAAGTGGTCCAATTGCCAAACTGTATAGAAACACAGGTAATGGGTTTGAAGAGGATACTACGGTTTCCCTTCCCGGTGTAGAATATAGTTCAGTAGCATGGGCGGATTATGATGGGGATGGAAACCAGGATTTCCTACTAACTGGTTACTCATCAAGTGGTCCAATTGCCAAACTGTATAGAAACACAGGTAATGGGTTTGAAGAGGATACTACGGTTTCCCTTCCCGGTGTAGAATATAGTTCAGTAGCATGGGCGGATTATGACAAAGACGGGGATCAGGATTTCCTACTAACTGGTTTCTCATCAGGTTTCACTCCAATTGCCAAACTGTATATAAACACAGGTAATGGGTTTAAAGAGGATACTAACGTTTCCCTTCCCGGTGTTGTATTTATTTCAGTAGCATGGGCGGATTATGACAAAGACGGGGATCAGGATTTCCTACTAACTGGTTCCTCATCAGATGGTCGAATTGCCAAACTGTATAGAAACACAGGTAATGGGTTTGAAGAGGATACTAACGTTTCCCTTCCCGGTGTTGTATTTAGTTCAGTAGTATGGGCAGATTATGACAAAGACGGGGATCAGGATTTCCTACTAACTGGTGACTCATCAGATGGTCCAATTGCCAAACTGTATAGAAACACAGGTAATGGTTTCACTGAAACTCTATCTGAACCAAACGAAATCAATGATGTGACCCTAGCTGTGTCGCCTACTATAGTAAACGAAGATGGTCGGGAAAATTTGGTTTACACTTTCACCCGCAGAGGAGATCTAGCCCAAGAGTTAACAGTTACTTATAATATAGGTAATATAGGAGGTACTGCTAATATAGGAGGTACTGCGGATGCAAGAGACTACATTGGTGCCACCCCGGGAGAGGGAAAAACCATCAAGTTCACAGCGAATAGTCCAACGGTAAAACTCGAGATTAATCCCACTGCAGACAATTTATCTGAGTTTAATGAAACTGTAAGGTTAACTTTAGTTGAGGGAGATGGTTATACTGTTGGTACAACCACCCCTGTAACTGGCACTATTGAAAATGATGACCTTCCCGGTGTAGAATATAGTTCAGTAGCATGGGCGGATTATGATGGGGATGGAAAGCAGGATTTCCTACTAACTGGTTTTGATGGTTCAAATCCCATTGCCAAACTGTATAGAAACACAGGTAATGGGTTTGAAGATAAGACACCAAAAGGCCTTCCCGGTGTAGAATATAGTTCAGTAGCATGGGCGGATTATGACAAAGACGGGGATCAGGATTTCCTACTAACTGGTTCCTCATCAGATGGTCGAATTGCCAAACTGTATAGAAACACAGGTGATGGGTTTGAAGAGGATACTAACGTTTCCCTTCCCGGTGTTGCAGCAAGTTCAGTAGCATGGGCGGATTATGATGGGGATGGAAAGCAGGATTTCCTACTAACTGGTTTCTCATCAGATTTCACTCCAATTGCCAAACTGTATAGAAACACAGGTAATGGGTTTGAAGAGGATACTAACGTTTCCCTTCCCGGTGTAGGATATAGTTCAGTAGCATGGGCGGATTATGATGGGGATGGAAAGCAGGATTTCCTACTAACTGGTGACTCATCAGATTTCACTCCAATTGCCAAACTGTATAGAAACACAGGTAATGGGTTTGAAGAGAAGACACCAAAAGACCTTCCCGGTGTCAGAGATAGTTCAGTAGCATGGGCGGATTATGATGGGGATGGAAAGCAGGATTTCCTACTAACTGGTTACTCATCAGATTTCACTCCAATTGCCAAACTGTATAGAAACACAGGTAATGGGTTTGAAGAGGATACTAACGTTTCCCTTCCCGGTGTAGGATATAGTTCAGTAGCATGGGCGGATTATGATGGGGATGGAAAGCAGGATTTCCTACTAACTGGTTACTCATCAGATGGTCAAATTGCCAAACTGTATAGAAACACAGGTAATGGGTTTGAAGAGGATACTACTGTTCCCCTTCCCGGTGTCTCTGATAGTTCAGTAGCATGGGCAGATTATGATGGGGATGGAAGGCAGGATTTCCTACTAACTGGTTACTCATCAGATTTCACTCCAATTGCCAAACTGTATAGAAACACAGGTAATGGGTTTAAAGATGCTACCGATATCGGTATCGGTAAAATCGATAAGTTTCCTGGTGTAGAAGATAGTTCAGTAGCATGGTCTAAGGATGGAAAATATTTCCTACTAACTGGTTTTGATGGTTCAAAGCCCATTGCTAAACTCTACACCAGCGAGGGAAATGGGTTGTTTAAAGAAAGCCAAGATCTTCCCGGTGTGATAGGAGGTTCAGTAGCATGGTCTAAGGATGGAAAATATTTCCTATTAACTGGTTGGGATGGTTCAAATCCCATTGCCAAACTGTATGAAAACACAGGTAATGGGTTTGAAGATAAGACACCAAAAGGCCTTCCCGGTGTTAGAAATAGTTCAGTAGCATGGGCGGATTATGACAAAGACGGGGATCAGGATTTCGTGCTAACTGGTTGGGATGGTTCAAGGTCCGTTGCAAAACTGTATGAAAACACAGGCAATGGATTTAAAGAACCTTCTAATGTTTCTCTGACCGGTGTGTATAATAGTTCTGTAGCATGGTCCGAGAATGGGGAATATTTACTCCTAACTGGTCAGTCAGCATCGGGTTTAGTTTCTAGAGTTTATAAAAATAGCGTTGAAAACGGTTCTAGAAGACTACTTGTTACTGATAATCCTGTTACAGGTGTAGAAAATGGTTCAGTAGCCTGGTCTAAGGATGGAGAATATTTCCTATTAACTGGTTGGGATGGTTCAAAGTCTGTTGCCAAACTGTATAAAAAAAACAAAGATGGTAAATTTGAAGAAGACAACTCTATTTCCCTTCCCGGTGTCAGAGATAGTTCAGTAGCATGGGCGGATTATGATGGCGATAGAAAGCAGGATTTTATCTTAACTGGTTTATCATCAGATGGTCGGATTTCTAAACTGTACAAAAAAAACAAGGATGGTAAATTTGAAGAAGACAACTCTATTTCCCTTCCTGGTTTAGCATTGGGTTCGGTGAATTGGGGAGATTACGATGGTGATGGTCGCCAAGACTTGCTCTTAACAGGGGAGTCCGATTATGGGCGAATTTCTCAAGTGTACAGAAACACATCATCAGGAGATAAAACATTCTTTACCGCTACTTTATCTCCAACAGGTCTACCAGACATTACCCTAGCAGTATCAAACACCATAGTGAAAGAGGGTGAAAAACTAGTATATACTTTTACCCGCACAGGGGATCTAACCCAAGAATTAACAGTTACTTATGATAGAGGAGGTACTGCAGATTTTAGCGACTACATTGGTATAATATCAGGGTCAGCTGTCTTTAAGAAGCATAAGAATAAGGTAGAACTCGAGATTACCACTAGACAAGATCTGAGCAGTGAAGGGGATGAAACTTTAGAATTGACCTTATTGCAATCGCAAGAATACACTGTTGGTACAAATACACCAGTGAAGGGGATTATCCGAGACGCAAAGCAGGAGCGAGTTCCTCTTATTACCTCGATACCAAAAAATATGGAAATGCTTCCAAAAAATATCAAGCCAGGAGAAGAATTGTCTAAACTAAGCTACCAATTTTTGGACTACAACTCTCCTACTGTCAGAGCAAAACTAGACAGCGCCCTAAATCTCACAAATTCTGTCTTCACCAACTTCTTGGGACTCTATGAAGTAGATGATCCTAACACCGGAGCTGTGAATGGTTTTTTCCCTGGAGACCCTGGTTATGCGGAAGCTGCTCTGAGCAGAAGGGTTCAAAATTTTTATGTCAAAGCAGGGGGGTCAGCTACAAATATTACTACCAATGGCGTTTTTGCTCAAAACCAAACACCAGTGGGAGATCCATCAAAAATTAATGATGTTAGGTACCTTGCTCCTTTCTTAATTGCTAACATTGGCAGTAAAGATATTACTGCGGAAATTGGGGAAATTATAAAGCGCAGCAATAGCTCTGCTGAATATCAAGACAAATCTGTTGCCTATTTTAGCTTTGGCGCAGCAAATCCAGGTGGTATGAGTCAAATTAAGCACTTTGGTAACGGTATCTTTGGCTTTGAAGATTTACCCCTAAATGTCAGTGATAGAGACTTCAACGACACCGTGTTCTCCTTTGGTTAAGTTAACATAACTTAACAAGATTTTCTCCCCCAATTCTATAAAATATGCTACACTGTTACTGGGGGAGTATTTGCTTAGGGGAGAAACCTCACACGAGTGTCCACAAGAGTCCGTCGTTATTTTTGCCAGTTTTAATCAGTCATTGTTAATCCAGGATGTAAAAATCATGAAACTAAGATCACTCTGCACTGCTTTAGGAATCAGCGCCCTGACCCTAACTGCAACCGCAGTACCCACTTTTAGCCAGGATGTTGGTAATATTTCCGGTGACGTTACCTTCTCTTGCAAGGTATCCGCAGTGGATAGAAATGGTAGTCAAGCTCCCGCAACCGTGGCTTGGATTCCCCAACGGAAAAAGTATGTGTACATTATTAATTGGAAAAGTGAAGGTTTCAAACAATGGACCCCTCAGAAACGCTGCGAGGTGGTTTCTGGGAAGTTCCAGAAGTTTCAAGAGTCGGGTCAACTACAGTATTTGGCAACTGGTGTAAATAATGGTTCCTCTGTAATTTGCGCTGTGCAGTCACAAGAAGAACTTTGCAATAACAACAACCAATTGTTTACCTTGAGATCTAGTAGTGATTCTGCTCAAGTTCTAGACCGCATGGGTAATATCTTGGTTGGCGCAAGTTCTCAACCTATTGTGCAAAGTGCTAATAATCGCAAGTTCCTGAATATGTCTAGTTTCTTACAACAAGCACCTGATATGGGTCTTGAAAAGTAAGTATGTTTTGTTCCCAGGTTCACTCTGGGAACAAATTAATTGTTGATTGACGGTCGGATGTAATTCCCTAGGCGTATTTTTTCCTGTGTAATACTATGAAGCCTTACTTCACTATTATTTCTTCTTTGCTTTTACTATTCTCCCCTGGTCTAAATTTGGCTGGTCTAACACAAGTTCCTAGTCCTATAGATCAAAGTCAATCTGTGAACTGTAATCCAGAAAAGGAGGGGGAGGATGGTGCTTATTCTCCTCAACAACAAGAAGCTATCCTCCGTCAAATTACGGTTAAGGTAATTGGCGATAATAATGGGGGTTCGGGAACCCTTTTGGCTCGTCAAGGTAATAACTATCTGGTGGCTTCTAATTCCCATACTCTGGTGGGTGCTAATCTAAATAATATTCGTGTGGAAACAATTGATGGTCAGGTATATCCTGCTCAAATAATTCCTAATGTCAATTTTCAGGAAAATAATCTGGATTTAACTATCCTAAAATTTACTTCCAATAAAACCTATTGTTTGCCCAAAATCGCCAATAATGAGATTAATAAACAACTACCAATTATAGCTGCTGGTTATTCCGGTGGGGATAATTCTTTTATCTCCAAAGAGGGAATGGTGGAAAAAATTACTGAACTGGTTTTTAAAAAGGGCTATGAAATTGGTTACACCAGTGATATCGAACAGGGAATGAGTGGTGGTCCCATTATTAATAGGGATGGGGAATTAGTTGGTATTAATGCTATGGCTCCCTATCCGGTGTTAAATCATGCCTATGTATATGCAGATGGCAAACGTCCTACTTTTTCTGAGCTGCGAGAATTGCGTAAGCTAAGCTGGGGAATTACTCTGAAAACGGTTTTAGCTCAAATTGAACCGGAACTGATGGTTGCATATAGATTGCCCATACCCAGGATTAAACAGATTGTTCCCGAATCTAAATTAGTAGGTTGGTTACAAGAAGTAGAAGCAAAGGCTAAAAAAATTACTGTTAAAATTGACAGCAGCAGTGAATCTAATGGTTCAGGGGTAATTATTGCCAAAGATGGGGATGTTTATACTGTTTTGACTGCTAACCATGTGGTTTGTGAAAGACAATTAGTTGCCCAACCCTGTGGAAATTTTAACTATAAGTTAATGACCCATGATGGTAATGTATATCCTATAGATAAAAGCACTATTCAATTTCAACCGGGGGTGGATTTAGCAGTAGTTAAATTTAACAGTCGAGAAAATTATCCCGTAGCTACCCTAGCCAATTATAACCCCACCACTGATGATTATGTGTTTACCACAGGTTACCCTAAATTAAAGGAAAAATCCGATTGGCGTTTTAGTTTGGGTCAGGTTTACAGTAAGGAAAGAGGACTATTAACTACTACTAGTCAGCTAGATTTACCTAACAGTAGTGCGGGTGGATTAAACAGTGTGACCCAGAGTGCTGCTTCTTTGGCTGGAGGATATGAGTTGGTTTATACTACTATCACCTTCGGTGGTATGAGTGGGGGCCCAGTGTTAGATTCCCAGGGAAGGGTGATTGGTATTCACGGCAAATCTGAGGGGGAACACGCATACGATGCAATAACTGGTGATAGTGGTACTAGTGATGGAAATAAGGTGCAAATAGGTAATAGTCTGGGTATTCCTACTAGTACGTTTTTGGCTGTGGCTAGTCGGATAAATGTTCAGCCCCAAATTTTAGAAACTACTCCCCCTCCACAATTGACTGCTACGGAGGTGGAATCTATTAGAAATGCAATCCTATCTGTGGATGTAACTAAGACTAATACCAGCGCTAGTCAATGGTTAGAACGGGGAAATCAACTGTGGCGCTTACGTCGTTATAATGACTCTATACAGGCTTTTGAACAGGCAATTGAGCAAAAACCTGATTTTGTTTATCTTGGCTATTATGGTAAGGGTCTAGGACATTATGGCAATAAACAGTATGAAGAGGCGATAACTGCTTTTAAACAAGTTCTGGAAAGTAGACCAGATTTTGTCCCAGCCCGGTTTTATTTGAGTGTAATTTATCGAGAATTGAAGCAACTAGATTTGGCTTTAACAGAAGTTGATCAAGCAATTAAGTTACAACCTAATGACTCTCGTCTGTATAATCAAAAGTTCTTGATTCTCATGGATGCTAAAAGATATGCTCAAGCAGAAGAATCAATAAGTAAAGCTATTGAAATCAATCCTATTGCTCCTTTTTACAATAATCGCGGGGTTGTTTACAGTCGTAATAAAAAGTGGGAGTTAGCTCTGGTTGACTTTAAGAGGGCTTTAGAAGGTAATCCCCAATATGCTCACGCCTATGCCAATGGCGCATTTGTCTACTACAACAAGGGTATATGGAATTCAGTTATATCCAGCTACACGAAAGCTATAGAGATTGACCCCCAATACCCACTATACTATAACAATAGGGGAGTTGCTTACTACAACAATGAACAGTGGCAATTAGCTTTGAACGATTTTAGCAAGGTGGTTACCTTAGAACCTCGTTATGCACGAGGCTATAAGCATCTTGGGGAGGTGTATGCTCAATTTGGTGATATCCAAAAAGCACGGGAAAACTTGCAGCAAGCAGCAAGACTATTTCAAGACCAAAGGAGGAATGCTGACTATAGGGAAACCGTCAGTATTCTTCAAGGATTTTAGTCCTGAATATACCATAATCCCAAAAACTATTTTCCAAACCCAATCAACCAAATTACTAACCCAGACCATGAAAAATTCCCTGTATCTACCCATGATATTAGCTACTCTGTGTGTAGCTACCCCTGCTTGGGGAGAAGAGATATGTGACCACCATACCCAAGATAGCAATGGTCAGGGGAAACAAGTCTCAGGAAAAGCAGCTGACTTGATTATTACCCAGTCCCCAGGGGTGCAACCTGATGGTTCTAGTTTGGCTCAAACTAATGAATCCTCTACACAGGAGATTAGGTTAGATCAGGATGCTGTAATTGACCCTTCTCAAAGTTATAGGTTACCTGTAAATAATTATTGGTATGTAAGTGGTAGTTCAGGACTGTTTAGCTCTCAAAGTGATATTCCCATCAAGGTGACCAGAAACATAACTGGTCAAGTACCAGGAGACCTCAGTTTAGTTTCTCCCTTTCGATTTAATGTAGCGGGAGGTTACCAGTGGAAACTTTTTCGAACTGAACTGGAATTGGGTTACACCTCTACTGTTATCAATGGTATTAAATACAAGGTTAATAATAGTTCTCAACCTTTGGAGGGCAATATAGATAGAGTAACAGTCCTTCTCAATGGCTACTATGATGTCTTTACCGGTTCCAGATTACGTCCTTACCTTGGTGCTGGTGTGGGTGTTGGTTTCAATGGGGGTAATATCAAACAACCTCAATCCGGTGATTCATTTACCGTAAGTGGTACTTCCCTATCCTATCAGTTGAAATTGGGAGTTCAATATGAAATTGCCAAGAAACGCAGTGTTTTTGTAGATGTCAAATACCTGAATGTTGGTGGTTATAATAGTAAACCAAATGTTAATGACGTATCTGACATTGAACTGGGATCTGCCAATTCCTATGGACTGAGCATTGGTTATAAGCAAGGTTTCTAGTTGATGTCATATTTAAAAACGCAATTTCCCTAATGATAAAACAAAACAGTGTTATTATCTCCGTTGCAATATCAATAGCTCTCACTGCAACAACAGCCATAAGGATAAGGTCACAAACTATAGAAGAGACTTTAAAAGCAACCACGGTTCAAGTCAATATATATGGTAGTGGTACTAATTTACCAGGCGGATCTGGTGTCATTATTGATAAAAAGGGTGACACTTACACCGTGCTCACGGCCAATCATGTTGTGTGTGAAGACATATCTACAACACAGGTTAATTGCGCTAGGGACTTACGTTACACAATTGGCACTTACACTGGGCAAGAATATCCGGTCAATATTAAAACCCGTCGGATATTTCAACAGCATAGAACTAAAGACCCGGACTTAGCTACGGTCACTTTTGAAGCTAAGGAAGATTACCCAGTTGCTCAGTTAGGTAATTCCGATGAGGTGCAAATTGGCACGGATATTATTGTCACCGGGTTTCCTAGTATTTTTGGCAAGCGGGGAACTGGGAGAAACTATACTGCTACCGTGGGAAAGGTGGTCAGTAAAAATCCTGACGCATTGGAGGGTTACAGTTTAGTGTACAATGCTAACACGTTTATTGGCAACAGTGGTGGTCCGGTATTTGATAGTAATGGTCAGGTGATTGCTATTCATGGACTAGCAGATGCAACAGGATCGGGGGAAAACCCCTCCCCAATAAAAACTGGGTTCAATGCGGGAATTCCCATCAATACCTTTTTGTCCCTGCAATTGGGAGCTGATGGTGAACCCCTTATATGTAATCTAAAGCAAAACACTGAGCAAGTGTACTCAGAAAACCAATTACAAACCATGATCAATCAAATTACTGTGAAGGTAATTGGTAATCAAAACAGCGGTTCGGGAACAATTGTGGGCAAAAATCAAGACCGCTATCTACTATTAACTAATTCCCATGTTTTGTCAGGCTTAGATATAAGTAAGTTAAGAGTCCGCACCCATGATGCTAAGGTATATCCTGCTAAAGCATTAAATATTTTTAATCGTCTGGATTTAGCAGTACTAGAATTTACTTCCAAGCGACCTTACTGTACACCTAAGAGAGTTAGTCCTCGCAATCCTGCTAAAAGTGCAGGAATTTTGGCAGCTGGATATCCTAATTTGCGCGATAAAATAGTATTTAGACCTGGAGAAGTGGAAGAAATTATTTCTCAACCTAGTTTTAAAGATGGTTATGAAATTGGTTACACGAGTGAAATTGACCAGGGTATGAGTGGTGGACCTATTCTCAATTTTCGCGGACATCTTATAGGTATTAATGGAAGAAGTTCCTATCCCATTAGCAATTGGTATGTTTACACTAATGGAGAGCGTCCCACAGACCGAGAAATTGAGCAGTTTAGAAAATTGAGTTGGGGTTTACCCATAAGGGTTTTTCTGTCCACAGCTGAACCTCAAATGATTGCAGATTACAATTTATCTTTGTCGCTTGGCAATTAGGAAGAGGGTAATCATGCGATTGCAAGATTTAACTTTAGATAAGGAAGTGCTTCGCGATCGCAGTTCTATTGAGCCAGTCCATGTTCCAAAGCGAATCTCACCAGTTCCGTACGACTATTGGTACCAGTTTTGCTAAATAGACGACTGACATACTTCTCCACATTACGAACACTTGTTTCCAACTTACGAGCAATTTCTTTGTTCATTAATCCTTGGGCAACGAGATTTAAGACGCTTTGCTCCCTTGGGGTTAAATCAATTGTAAACGGTGGTGGTGTCTGAGATATACCGATCCTAGGAGTTAATAAATCTTTAATTTTGGCAATCTCATGGGCCAACTTGGCAATTTCCATGTTTTCACTGTCTTCACCCGCAACTGTAGTCTGGGAAATACGCTTTTCTAGTAAATTGTTGATAATGGCGATCAGCTCATCTGGGTCAAAAGGCTTTGATAAATAGGCATCTACCCCTGCTTGATATCCTTGAATGCGATCGCCTGTCATACCTTTAGCGGTTAAAAATATAACTGGTAGCGAAGCCAATCGGGGGTCATCTCGCAGTTGTTTGAGGAACTGATAGCCATCAACTTGGGGCATCATAATATCGGAAATTACCAAGTCGGGAGTATTTTGTTGTATTAATTCCCACCCTTCGCGGGCGTTACTGGCAACTCGAACACCGAAACCGCTTTCTTGTAAGTATTCCTTTACAGCTTCGCGTAACCCCGGTTCATCATCTACCAGTAACAGTTGTGCTGACATTGAAAATTTTCCCTATTTTACCGTTGACCTAATTACTAATAACTTAGCATATCATTAGTCATTCTCACCCTCCAATCTAGAAATTTTCAACTTTTTGTGGTGGTTGGGCAAATTTACTGTCCAAGATAGCGGAAATTGCACGAGCGTACTGTGGGTCACTCAAGGTTCCAATTAAATTGGGATTAGCTGCTAACTCTCGTTCTTGGGCTTGAGTTAAATCTAGCTGAATATCGGGTGTAATACCCTTTTTGTTGATATCCGTGCCTTTAGGAGTATAATAATGGGCAATGGTGATTGCTAAACCAGATCCATCAATTAACTCATGAACTGATTGTACTAGGGCCTTACCATAGGTTTGACTACCTACCACTACTGCTCGGTTATTATCCTTAAGAGCGCCGGTCAGAATTTCACTGGCGCTGGCGGAGTTACCATCTACCAATATGGCCAGGGGTCTATTAGTTAACGCAGTGCCATTGGCTTTGGTTTCTTCGCTACCGCCTACCCGATCTACAGTCTTGACAATACCGCCTTTATCTAACCACATGCGTGCTATTTCAATACTAGCTTGCAGTAAACCACCAGGATTACCACGCAGGTCTAATACATAAAATTCCACCTTTTGATTATTCAAATCTCGAATTGCCCGATCCATCTGCTCCGCTGCATGACTACTAAATTCTTGTAATCGAATATAGCCAATACGACGTCCATTATCTCGTTTTAAAATATATCTTACGGTTGGTACTTCAATAGTTGCTCTTGTTAACTTGATATCAAGAAAACTGTTTCCTGGTCTGGATATTTTCAGGGTGATGGCAGTTCCTGCAGGACCGCGAATCAAGCTAGATGCTTCATCTATCTTCATTTTACTAGTGGATTTACCATTTATGGCAATAATTTCATCCCCTGCTTTAATACCCGCTTTATCTGCTGGTGAATTTTGTATAGGCTCTACCACAGTCAAGCGTTTGGTTTGCTCATTGATTTCCATGCGAATCCCTATACCTGTCACCTCACCAGAGGTTTGATTAGTCAGGGCTTCAAATTGTTTGGGATCCATAAATCTGGTGTAGGGATCTTCCAGTTTTTGGAGAGCTGATCTGATGGCTACATAAGCTTCTTGCTTGGATGTGTAGTTTTTGCTTAATAGACTTTGTCTAATTGCTTGCCAATTTTGTTGATTGAATTTACCATCAACATAGTCCCGATTGACAAGTTGCCATACTTGGTCTACCAGTGCTTTCGGACTGTCTTGTAAAGCGGCTTTAACCTGTTTATTCCATGCTTGACCAAATAAAGACAGGGTAGCACTGGTAGCAACCATTGTACCAACTAGGGCTACACGCAGTGGTGAGTAAGGTTTCGCAGATTGATTCATGTAGGTCATCTCTAATAACGCGTGGAGAGTTAGAATTTGCTTGCCTTACCGCACAATCAACAACCATATTGGTGTTACCCTGATCACTCTTTGCTTTAAAGGCCCAAATTCCTTCCCCATTATAGCATTTTGTTGAACTGGTGGGGGGTTTTTAAGAAATATGTTTAAAACATTTGTACTAAAAGAATGGACTGTATGATAGATAGGGGAACTGTGGTAAAATAGTCTTTTTGAAATTGTTCTTCCCTGATTGCTGCGCAAAAACAGTCGATTTTAGTTTTAATATTTCCATAATCACTAGCTGGAGGGCCAAATTCATAATCCATTGAACTAGTAACTGGATTCTGGTAAGTGATTTTTAAAAACTCTCCCTCACCATCAACCCTAAACCCTAGAGATTTTAAAGATTCCAATCCCAGATGTAAGCTCTGGTCATTGATACCCAATTTCTGCAAAACTTTTAACCGAGTTGTTTTTTGATTGGTGCGACTCAAAAATTTGGCAATACCCACCAAGTTCAACCAAATTTCTTCAGGTGTGAGATAATTGGGCTGTGACCAAGCCAAAGCTAAGTGTTTTTGATGAGAAATGGCAGTTTTCAACCAACCTTTTACCTCATTCCAGCTGGTGGGACAGTGTTTAATGGTCAATATTGAATCGTGGTAATTTTCACTTGGTTGATTTCTCCAATCTATAATCATTGCCGATTTGTGAGATTGAACTTCCAAGTGAATTCCTAAGTCACTAGTAGGACGGACATCAATTAATCTAATTTGATGCTCTGGTTGTGCTTTATTGTTATTGATATCTATTTCCACTATACAATCACATCTCCCCTGGGGTAGGTCATTTTTATCATGTCCCCACCAAATCCCGGGAAACCGTTGTTGACTAGAATCATCTCCCATCAGAAATTTGGTTTTCAGATATTGAATTTTATTCCCCTGGTAATCTTGAATTTTCTCATGGGAAATATTTTCAAACCAACAGTTCTTAATTAGTAATTTTGGCACTGGATTTCCCATACCACAGGGTTCCATAAGTTTCAGCTCTAAAAATAATTCTCTGCCTAAATCTGCCACAGTTACTACTAGATCCGCGTGCACTGTGGGTGTGAGGTTTATTCCCCCTACAGATAATCGGAATTGTTGGTTAATCGCATCGGTAAATAATCCGATATTTTCCACAGATAAACTTAGTCCAGCAGCAAAGGGATGTCCGCCAAAACGATGTAATAAATGTGCCTGCTTTTGAACTAGTTGGTATAAATCAATAGAGTTAATTGAACGAGCTGATCCGCGAGCTAAGTTTGTTTTACTATCTAGTGAATCTGTACTTAATAAGATAGTTGGTTTTCCTGTTTCTTGAGCAATTTGACCCGCAACTAAACCCAAGACCCCACCTGGCCATTGACTATCTACTAAAACAATCACATGGGTGGTAGATAAATCTAATTCCCCCAGTTTTTTTCTGGCCTGTTCTTGAACATCTTTTTGCAATGATTTACGTCGAGAATTGGCTAATTCTGTCTCTTGTGCTAGTTGACAACACCTTTTAATATCTCTACTAGTTAATAGCTCTACACAGAAACTTCCATCACCATGAATCCTGCTAACAGCATTAATACGTGGACCTAATCCAAAAGAAATATCCATAGGGCGATCGCCATTTTTGTGGCACAGTTCCAGTAGTTTTTTGATTCCTGGTCTCCTGCTATGTAAGATACCTTTTTTAGATTCTTGGTGTAATTTATCAATTCCAATCTGAGCCAAATAGCGACAATCACCCTTCAATTGTACCAGGTCAGCAATTAATCCTATGGCAACCAAATCTAATAAATCTTCCAGGGGGTTTTGTGGTATGTCTGGCAAAGTTTCATATAATGCTTCGACTAATTTATAAGCTACCGCAACTCCAGAAAGATGAAATAATGAATGTGTTTCGGGTAAGTAACGAGGATTGATAATAGCGCTGACGGGAGGACGTTCTGTTGGTAGGGTGTGATGATCGGTGACAATTAGGTCTATACCTAATTTCTGGGCATAAACAATCTCGTCAATGTTTGTACTTCCAGTGTCGCAGGTGATTATTAATCTACAACCTTGTTGGGCTAGACGTTCAATTCCGGCAAAATTTAACCCATGGGATTCTGTTAGTCGGTTGGGAATGTAATAGGTTAATTGTTCATACTGAGGGAAAAACTCTCCTAATCCATCCCATAGTAATGCGGTGGATGTAATACCATCGGCGTCAAAATCTCCCCAAATCCCTACTTTCTCCTTGGAGATTACTGCTGCTTTTAACCGATTGACTGCTAAATTCATCTCTTCTCCAAATTCAAAGGAACTTGCAGGTCGATAGTTTTTAAAATCGAGAAAATTGACTAGTTCTAATTCAGTTCTAATTCCTCTTTGCCATAGGATTTGCGCCACAAATTTGGCTTTTGATTTCGATCCATGACGGATGTGATACTGTTTTTGAACTGCTTGCAGAAAATCTTGGGGAATTTCTATGTTTTCTAATAAAATCCACTTCATGGCATTGATTTATGTTGTCAACTTATATTTAATTACACCCGTTAAGTAGGGAGTACGATTATTTATAGGATGGGTTAGCGGTAGGGTAACTCATGGGAGCTACTTAGTTTTAACATTCTATTTCTGGAATGGGTTGAATATTTGCCCTCGGTAATTGATTGTCTATTTCACCATAACAACGATAGCTATATGGACAATATTCACAAAGTTTTCTATGTTTTGGCTGCTGAGGTAATGGTTGATTTTTTTTATATTGTTCTAGCCAAATAGATAGATTCTCCAGCAGCTGTTTTAACTGATTTCCGTTTTTTTTATGCTCCACATTACTATATCTAAACTCAATTTTTTTTGAATTCCCTTTTCCTGGGATAAACCAATAGGTCATAGATATATTTTTGGGTAGGTATGTGCTAGTTTCTGCCAAAACATACATGTAAAGTTTAGTTTGCCAATGACTGGCTAAAGACTTGATATCCTTTAAGTCTGGTAGTTGACGATAGGTTTTCCAGTCAAATATTTTCGCCTTTTCATTGTTGGCTATCAACAGGTCATAAATGACGGTTATTAAATAATCTCCCACTTGTAGATTTCTAGAATGTTCACTTTCCTGAAATGTCTCCCCCTCCTTTCCCGCTGTCAGGATTTCCGGTATCACTCCAGTTAAATCCAATATTAAACTTTTGAGTCGCTCATCCTCCTCCATAAAACTCTCAATCGGTAGTCCCATGGCTTGCTGTTGCATTAGCAAGTGAAAACGACTACCCAATGTTTTATACTCTTCCTGTTTAGGATCTGTGGGTGTTGTTAGCATATCTAAACATGTATGCTGAAACTTCCTGGGACAGTTCTCAATTAAGTTCAGATGTCCCTGGGAAATTCTAAATAATTCCTGTTCCACTCCTACCATTTTGCTGGGTTTTACCTAAGTTTAATATGGAAAATTATATCCCTAAGAAAATCCAAATACTCAAATAAATGCTATCCTCAAAAACATGATAACCACTAAACCGAGAATGCCAACACCCACAACTACTCCAAAAGTCACAGCTTTTCCCCTTGCCGCTGTAGTCGGTCAAGAGGCAATTAAAACTGCCCTGCTATTAGCAGCAGTAGATCCCGGTTTGGGAGGTGTGGTAATTGCTGGTCGTCGTGGTACGGCTAAATCGGTTATGGCACGAGGTATTCACGCTTTATTACCAGGGATAGAAGTTGTCAAAGACTCCATGAGCAATTGTGATCCAGAACAACCAGAATCCTGGGATGACCAACTAGTGGCACAAACGTCAGAGGAAATAGTCACAGAAATTATACCTGTCCCTTTTGTACAAATACCCCTGGGAGTAACGGAGGATCGGCTTTTAGGTTCAGTAGATGTGGAGCAGTCGGTCAAACAAGGTAAAACCGTATTTCAACCAGGACTTCTAGCTACCGCTAACCGGGGTGTATTATATATAGATGAAATCAATTTGCTCGATGATCAAATTAGTAATCAATTGTTGGCCGTCCTTTCGGAAGGACGTAACCAAATAGAAAGGGAAGGGATAAGTTTTCAACACCCCTGTAAACCCCTTTTTATTGCTACCTATAACCCTGAAGAAGGCCCCCTGAGAGAACATCTCCTTGATAGAATCGCTATAGCTCTTAGTGCAGACGGAGTACTCGGGTTAGACCAAAGAGTGCAAGCAGTTGAACAGGCGATCGCTTATTCCATATCTCCTCAAGAATTCATACAGCAATACAATGAGGATATAGACTCTCTCAAAACCCAAATATTACTGGCCAGGGAATGGTTAAAAGAAGTAACTATCTCCTCCGAGCAGATTACCTACCTGGTCAACGAAGCTATTCGTGCAGGAGTGGAAGGACACCGAGCAGAATTATTTGCTGTCCGTGTTGCTAAAGCATCAGCAGCATTGGATGGACGTAATAGTGTTAGTGCTGAAGACCTACGCCGTGCAGTAGAATTAGTTATAGTTCCCAGAACCACGGTTATTCAAACTCCACCACCAGACCAACCACCACCACCACCACCCCAAAATCAGCAGGACTCACCAGAACAACAAGAGGAGCAACAAGAAGAGGAACAACAACAAGAACAACAAGAGGAGCAACAGGAACCTCCAGATATTCCCCAAGAGTTTGTTTTTGACCCCGAGGGAGTAATTCTCGATCCAGAGGTACTATATTTCACCCAGATGGCTCAAAGACAAGGAAAATCGGGCAGTCGCAGTCTGATATTTTCAGAAGATAGGGGCCGTTATATCAAACCTATGTTACCCAAGGGCAAGGTTAAACGCATTGCCGTTGATGCTACTTTAAGAGCTGCCGCTCCATATCAAAAAGCGCGTCGTTTACGACAGCCAGGGAAAAGGGTGATAGTGGAACAGGGGGATATGCGAACAAAACGGTTAGTGAGAAAAGCTGGTGCCCTGGTAGTATTTGTTGTTGATGCTTCCGGTTCAATGGCTTTAAATAGAATGCAGTCAGCTAAGGGAGCAGTAATGCAACTTTTAACTGAATCCTATCAAAACCGAGATCAAATTGCCCTAATTCCCTTTAGGGGAGAACAAGCGGAAGTGTTATTACCTCCTACCCGGTCTATTGCTTTAGCAAAAACCCGGTTAGAAAAATTACCTTGTGGAGGTGGTTCCCCCTTGGCCCATGGATTAACCCAAGCGGTCAGAGTGGGTGTCAACGCCCAAATGGGAGGAGACATTGGACAAGTGGTGATAGTGGCAATTACCGACGGTAGAGGTAATATACCGCTCTCCAGATCCCTAGGGGAGTCCCAGGAACCAGGAGAAAAACCAGATATTAAGGGAGAGCTCCTAGATATTGCAGGGAGGATTAGAGCTTCCGGGATGCAGTTACTGGTAATAGATACAGAAAGTAAATTTGTTTCAACTGGTTTTGCCAAAGAACTAGCGAAAACAGCGGGAGGCAAATATTATCAACTACCGAAAGCAACTGATAGAGCGATCGCAGCTATGGCCAGGGGGGCCATGGAGGAGATGAGAAAGTAGGGGACTTATGGAGTTTCTGTAAAGGTTTTGACTTTGCCATCGGGGGAGTAAACAACTCTAATTCTGAGAGTTTTTCCTGCTTTATTACTAGAAACAAAGGGTTTACCAATTTCTGGCATACCTGTATTATCAATGTATTCTCTAGCAGCTTGATTTAAGGGCAAAATCCGCTGAATTGTGCCATCAACCTCCAGGGTAACACTATATTCTAGGGTTTGAGTAAAATCTGCGGGTGGGCGCCATTTACCTTGAAGATACTTTCCTGCTTCTGCTACTTGGGGTGTATCGTAAGATTTGTTTTCCTGACTGGTTATGGTGGTTAGGTCTTGTTTTGCAGTTCCTGCTGTGTCATTCTCCCCAGTTCTATTACTTCTATTTAATGGTTGTGTCTGAGGTAGGGAAGGATTAGGTAGACTGTCGGGTAACCTGTTGACATCTCCCGGAGGTATGTTAGAATTAGGCATTCTACCTTGTATTCGTGGATCTGTAGGATATCCCAGTATTTTAGGGGGCACTTGGGTGCTATTAGGACTATTAGGGATAATGTCTCCTGCAATTTCTGGTGTTTTTAGGGGATTTTTACCTGTTGTACCAGGGGTTGGTGTGGGGAAGACTGTGCCCGATCTAAGAACATCCAAATTTTCCTGGTTAGGACTGGGTAAATTAAAATTGGGTAAACCAGAAGGTAGGTCAGCTAAATCAGGTGACTTAACACCAGCATCCGGGTTCATAGTAGGTGCCCCGGTTGACATAGGTTCTTGAGGTTTTTGTTGCTCACTTACTCGCACCGAGCGCATATTACTAGCATATTGCCAGGTGAAGGGAGTTAGACCCAAAGCCAAAGTTAACACTGCTGCTACAGGAGCCCATCTGGGCAATTTGGAACTTATGAACCTTTCAGCTCCCATAGTTGGTAATGCAATTATATCAGCAGAATACTCATCCAAAGCACTAGATAAATCAAATAACTGTAATAGAGTCAGTTCAATCACCGGTCCAGATCTTTGGGTAGCTAGGGAACCTAGGTATAGTTTATGAGTTAGATTCTCCTGGAATTCTAGATAAATAGTAGCCTCTAAAACCCCCGTATTATCCCTATGATGGGGAAGGGAAGCAGATGCTGGAGACGCACTAGAAGCAATATCTTCCGCTTCCGAGGGTAACGTAGGGGGTTTGGAAGGTGTAGATTCCCGAAAAATCACACAAAACCTATCGGATGACTCTTGCAAAAGTTGCTGCACGTAGCTGCTTACAGCATTACATAAAACCTCCAACTGTTCCCGATTACCCTCAATAGGTATTCTCAAATCTTGTGGTAAAGTTGGATCATCAAAATGCAATTGAAAACGTAGCTGATCCACCACAGTTTGACTCATCCAACGAGATAAGGGTGAGCTTTCCGCTAGAATTTCTAACGTACAAGTGGGCGGTGTATAACGGCGAACAACAGAATTGGATCCAGGCATAGTAAAAATACCATTATCTTGTGGAACGGTCTAGCAATGTTAACCAGAGTCGGCGATGTCCAGTAGGAGAGCTATAAAAGAGTAAATCTATCAGTAGTTTAACTGCTAAATTAGTCAACAAATCAGTAGAAATTTTATCATCTTCCTCCATTCTTTCCTGGTAAACATTGCAGAAGTTATCTGTATAATCTGCCAGTAAAGCATTTTGATGAAGTTGTTGGTGATTAGCCGCTATTTTTTCTAATAAACCTACAGCGCGCCGAATTAACTCTTGATGTTGTTTAGCAAGATAACAAGTAATTAAAACCAGAGATCTAGCCTCATCCACATCTAGCTTTTTTCTCCCTCCTGGACTTTTGCGTAGGGGGTTAGATTGGCGTAATCGCCATAAAGCTATTCTATCGGGTACTTTTGATTCCAAATCCAGATGGGTAGCTGCAGATAACATCGCATCTGAGCCAATACCAGTTAAAGTTTCCAGGGCTAAAAGCACTAAATCCAATTGAGTTTTAATGTTATCCCATTCTACCGAGTTAGGAGTTGGAAACTGACTTAATTCTTGCCATGGGGAATTGGCTTTGACTGACTTATCAGTCGATTGCATAACTTTTGTCATAGGTGATCCGGTAAATAAAAGCTATCAAGCATGACAACAACAAAGATTGATTGGTTTTGGTTGACTCAACTACCCAGTTTAAACAAGAGAATAGGTCTTGGTTTTATGGGAAATGAAAATTTATTGTCTTAATTGTGAGAAGTTTTTAAGTTTTGCCTATTTGATATGGGCGATAGTTACACCAGTACCACCGTCCACCCGGGATGCTGCTTCATAATGACTGACCCTAGGGTGCTGTTGCAAGAACTCATGAACTCCTTGTTTTAGTTTACCAGTTCCATGTCCATGAATAATCCATACTGGTCCTGCTGCTTGGGAAATAACTTGGTCTAAGATATATTCAGCATCCCCTACCCTTTTTCCGCGTAAATCAACAGTATTTTTGGATGTGCGCATCTCTAAATTCTCAGTCGATGTTGATGATGCTGCTATAAGTTCTTGTTTTTGCCCAGAAACTACAGCAAGTGGGACCTTGGTTTTGCTGGGTACTAATGGTTTTTCCCCATCTAGGGATTCCACATCCTCCAGGTTTACCGTCATTTTCATCATTCCAAATCGCACTGTCAATTCCCCATTTCCATCCGCAGCAGATATTACCTGGGCAGTTTGCCCTAATTTAGGTATGCGCACCCTTTCACCAGGTTCGGGGATAAATCCTTGTTTCACTTTTGGGGGAGCTACCGGTTGGTATTTATCCGCAATTTCAGTTAGTAACTTAGTTGCTTTTTGTGCATCTTGAGCTGTGGGTTTACCTTGTTGGAGCTGGCGAATTACCTGGGCAATTTCTCCCTTGGCTTGAGTAATGGCTTTCTGTACCGCTATCTCTTGGGAAGCTCGCAGATCTTTTTCCCTTTCTTCTAACGCTGTGGCTCTCTGGGAAACTTCTTTGTATAATTTCTCCGTCTGCTTGAGTAGTTCCTGGGCCGCTGCAGCTTTTGTTTCCTGACTCCGTCTTTGAGCTTCTAGTCCTGCAATTACTTGATTAACTTCATCCGTTGTTTCTCCTAGTTGGCTTTTAGCATTCTCCACTACCTCTGGTTTTAACCCCAACCGCAAAGCTATGGCCAGCGCATTAGAACGTCCCGGAATCCCCCACAATAATCTGTAGGTGGGAGAAAGGGTGGTTTCATTAAATTCTACTGAGGCATTTTCAAAACGAATATCCTCATATTTTAAGGATTTTAATTCCCCAAAGTGCGTAGTGGCAATGGTTAATTGAGCGTGATCTCCAAGATATTTCAACAGTGCGATCGCCAGGGCGCTACCTTCCACTGGATCAGTACCTGCTCCTACTTCGTCCAAAAGAATCAGGGAATGACTGGTTTGGTAGGGTGAGGACTGTCTTTCTTCGCCAATAGCATTTAAAATGCGACTAATGCGACGAATATGACCAGAAAAGGTGGATAAACTTTGTGCCAAGGACTGTTCATCTCCAATATCAGCTAAAACGTGACTAAACCAGGGTATTTCCACCGGTTCACGTGCGGGAATAAATAAACCTACTTTAGCCATTAATGCGGCCAAACCCAAAGTTTTCAAGGTTACAGTTTTACCACCGGTATTTGGTCCAGTAATAGTGACAACTTTAATATGGGGACTAATTAGTAAGTCTACTGGAACCACTGGATGTCCCTGTTCGTGTTTTTGTTGCCAAACTAACAAAGGATGACGTAATTGCCGCAGAGTGATAATTTCGGAAGATGAACCTCCTGGTATGGAAGGGTGAATCAATCTAGGCGGATTACCCTCTATCCAAAGACTATATCTAGCTTTAGCTGCAGCTACATCTATAGTGGTGACAATGGCTAGTAACTTTTCTAAATCCGGTTTTACTTCTGCTACTTTTGTAGTTAATATTCTCAGTATGGCTTCTATTTCTACCTGTTCTCGTTTTAAGGTTTGACGCAATTGGTTGCCCATAGAAACAATACTATTGGGTTCAATATACAAGGTAGCACCACTAGTAGAAGAGTCATGAACAATCCCGGGAACTGCATCTTTTTGTGGTGCTTTAACAGGCAATACATAGCGATCGCCTCTTTGAGTAATAATCAGTTCCTGTAGAGCATTAGACTTAACTTGAATAATATTATGGAGTTTCTGGGTAATTTGACTACGTAATTTACGTAAATCCTCGCGGATTTCGGACAATTTTTGACTAGCGCGGTCTGCAATCTGGGCCCGCTCATCGATACAGTGATGAATTTCCTGCTCTAACTCAGGATAAGTTCGCAATTGGGAGACCAAATTACAGAGAATGGGTAAATCTTCCTGATTATCAATTACTCGACGTAAATTTCTTGCTCCTGCTAAGGTAGTAGCTATAGCCAACAGTTCTTCACTTGATAACAAACCATGAAGTTCAGCTCTTTCTAGGGAATCACCAATATCTTGAATTCCCTCAAAAGATAATCCTGAAATCAGTTGGCTTTCTAACTGATACACCTCCTTGGTTTGGCACAATAACCCTTCACTTTCCTCCAGTGTGGATGGAATTGGTAGGGAGCGAGTAACTATTGTGCCTAACTTAGTTGCAGCAAAGCTAGAAAGATGTTGACAAAGCCTAGACCATTCTAATAATTCTAAAGTTTCCGTTGCTATCATGAATTGTCAAGTTTTAACTGAGTTTAAATGTAGACTTAAATAGTTTTATCTTTTATTGAGTTGGGGGGTGATTTGTCAGCCATCTTTTTCTCCACTGAGAAGTAGATTCTAGAGTAGATGTGAGAACTTCCTGTTCTCGTCGTTTCATGATATCAGGAGCTTGGTCTTGAAGTTGAGGGTCACGATAGGGAATGGCCGCACGGGTTTTTAAGTGTTCTATTTCTGCTGCACCCAGGGGATAAGTTTCTGTGATGTACTTGTGCTGATG
Organism: Cylindrospermopsis sp. CR12; assembly: GCF_001432185.1. Classification (NCBI taxonomy): domain Bacteria; kingdom Bacillati; phylum Cyanobacteriota; class Cyanophyceae; order Nostocales; family Aphanizomenonaceae; genus Cylindrospermopsis; species Cylindrospermopsis sp. CR12. Next base: position 38,395 of record NZ_LMVE01000081.1, read on the forward strand.
TGGAGCATAACCAGCAATGGTTCCTGGAGTGCGTCTTCCCACAGGAGTGGTAGAGCCAATTATCAATCCAGCAGACATTAAAGCTGTACGAACAGCAGCAGCACACGAGTAAGTTGCCAGCAATCCACCTGGTTGCAAGCAAAGAGCAACCTTTTTAATAAACTCTACAGTCCATAGTTGGGGACAATGGGGTGGAGAAAAAGGATCTAGAAAAATCACATCTGCTAAAAAACCAGAGGAAAATACCTCCTGAATGGATTTTCTCCCGTCATTTATAATTAGTCTAACACTTAAATTATCATCTTGATAACAGTGTTTAAAGGCAATCTCCCTCAAAATTAGTTTATGCTCTTGATGCCAATCGGCAAAAACATTGTGACAAATTGCGGCTTGGGGAACCAGAGGATCCGACTCTAAACCTATAACCTCTATCCGACAATTGGGATTTTCTCCCCAAATAGATTGTAACGCTACGGCGGTGTTGTAACCTAATCCGTAACAAACATCTAAAATTTTAACATTTCCTGTTTGGGCGAATAGGGGTACTTGAGTGGGAATCACAAACTTGAGAAAACTCTCCTGTTTAGCACCATAAAGACTGTGGAAAGACTCTTGAAACTCTCCAGAGAAAAAAGTGAGGGAACCATCTTTTGTGACCTGGGGTAGAAAATCCATAGTATTTCTCTCAGATTTGCCCAAGTCTGTTTAATGTGCGGGCATTTTCCTCGGGTGTCCCTATGGTGATTCGTAATCCACCAGGTAATAATCTAATTAGAGTACCTTGACTCCTTAATTTCTGACTGATGGTTTTTAACACTCCATCGGGGGAATGATTGTGTTTTAACCGGACATAAATAAAATTAGTATTACTGGGAACTACCTCTAAAATGGGGTGTGTGGATAAATCTCGAATCAATTTATCTCTTTCTGTGAGAGTTTCAACGATAGAACTCAGTAAAAGTTGGCGATTTTGTAGTGCCACCAAAGCACCAGCTAAGGAAAAACTCGGTAAATTATAGGGTAGACGAACCTTTTCTAAAATAGAAATTACTTGGGGATGACCTACACAATAACCTACCCGCATGGCGGCCAGTCGAAAAGCTTTGGAAAATGTCCGTAAAATTACCCAATTAGGATGTTTGATTAATTTTTCTACCAGGGTGTTTTGACTGAATTCAAAATAAGCCTCATCAATAACCACTAATATGTCCGGTGGTAAACCTTGCAACCAATTTAACTCTGATATGGTCAAGCAGTTGGCGGTGGGAGAGTTAGGATGGACAACAAAAACCGCCCGCACGGGGGGATTTGCTCCTTTTAAAGCTGTTTGAGCAGCAGCTAAGTCCATTTCAAAGTGATCATGGTTCCTACCCACACTAACTACGGAAATACCCAAGGTTTGTGCCAGGATAGCGTACATGGAGAAGGTAGGATTGGCAACCAAAATAGAGCCTGCTCCTCCCAAACAGGTGGAAATTAGTAGGGAACGAATTAACTCATCCGAACCATTACCCACAGAAATGTTAACAGCACTGAAAGAATCAGAAGATAGACCAGCGGATTCACTCACATATTGAGCTATTTCCGCTTTTAGTGCTTCGTGCCCTCCATCGGGATAGCGATTAGACTCTATAGTGTATTGAAAAGTCTCAGCCAGTTTTTTCTTAATTTCCTGTGGCAAATCGTAAGGACTTTCATTAGTATCAAGCCTATCCAGTTCAGTCTTTACTGGTTCTAACGTATCACTACTGGGATGAGGTTTATAAGATGTGAATTCGGATAAATCCGGGCGAATAAAAGAAAACATATTGTTTGTCTGATAACTAATCCAATCACTCCAACTACCAGGATAAAGTTTAGCAGTGGAAATTCCCGCCATTTCTAAGGATAGCAAATTAACACAAGCGGTGACACCTGAACCACAATAAACAATGATTTCCGGACTATTTGCTATTGCTTGCCATCTTTCTCCTTGTTCTGACACTAAATAGCCCTGGCCATTTGTTACCCCTTGCCAAGGGTAATTTATAGCACCCGGAATATGACCAGCAATTGGATCAATGGGTTCCCTTTCCCCACGATAGCGATCGCCTTCCCTTGCGTCTATTAAAACTGGTTTGTTTTCTGTTAGTGTAGACTGATTAATTTGTTCTACATAATGTTTAACATAATTAAAATCCACAATTTTTGTTGCTTGTGGGTGGGGAGTAAAATTTCCCCTGGTTCCCGGTATGGTAGATGGTATATTAGAGATGGGGTAACCCAAACTTTGCCATCCGGAAAAACCGCCATCTAAAACGGCCACATTTTCGTGGCCTAGGTAACGTAATAGCCACCATAGTCGAGATGCAAATGCCAATCGAGAATCATCATAAGCGACTACCAAAGATTCCCCATGATTAATCCCCATTTGTGCCAGCTTATCAGCCAAAATAGACACATCTGGTAAAGGGTGTCTTCCCCCATGTTGACCAACCGCACCAGACAAATCTTGGTTTAAATCCAAGTAGTAAGCACCTGGTATGTGACCCATCTGGTATTGACTCCTTCCCAGTAGGGGATCCGTCAGGGAAAATCGACAATCCACAACTACTATACACGAGTCATCCTGTGTATTATTATCTGGATTGGTAATATTACCAAATAACCACTGTGGACTAACAAACAATTGCTGACAATATTTTAATTGGTTCATGTTCCCAGGAATCTCAACAACATTGATAATACAATGACATCTCCCTTAAATGCTTGTGAGTTTAAACGCTTGTGATTGGCAAGTTCGTGTGGCCACTTCTAGTGATTTGTCTGGAATTGCCCAAATAATAACCGAAAGCTTTTATTCCCAGAATGGTTTATGGGGATGGGCCTTCCCATTGTTTAAAATTGGCATTTATGAAGATCTCAGATACCGTCTCCAAACATTAATGCCTCACCAGACTTGTTTAGTCGCTATCCATACCAGCCAGTCAGGTAACCATCAGGTTCTTGGCACAGTAGAACTGGGAGTGCGATTTGTCCATAGCTGGACAAACTACAACAGGTTATCGCCTTATGTGTCTAACTTGGCTGTTGATCCAAGATATCGGAGATATGGTTTGGGTTCTAGTTTACTAACTAGTTGTGAACAAGTGTGTAAAAGTTGGGGATTTCAAGACATTTATCTTCATGTTTTGGAAAAAAATCATCAAGCTAGGAAGCTATACTTGAAGATGGGATATGAAATCTATAGGGTGGAGTCCAGTTGGCAGGATTTTTTCTTACCCTCCCGACAGTTTTTTTTGCATAAACGTCTTAAGTAAAATAATATCTCAAGTTAAGCTTACTAACAACTATGACAATTGAACTAACTGAAGAACTGAGTCAAGCAGTAGAGCAACGGCGCAATTTTGCCATTATTTCTCACCCGGATGCTGGTAAAACTACTCTGACAGAAAAACTGTTATTATACGGGGGTGCTATTCATGAAGCTGGGGCGGTTAAAGCTCGAAGAGACCAACGTAAGGTGACTTCTGACTGGATGGCTATGGAACAACAACGGGGTATTTCTATTACCTCTACAGTTTTACAATTTGTCTATCATAGCTGTCAAATTAACTTGCTGGATACCCCTGGACACCAAGATTTTAGTGAGGACACTTATAGAACTTTAGCAGCAGCTGATAATGCGGTAATGTTAATTGATGCTGCGAAGGGTCTAGAACCTCAAACTCGTAAACTGTTTGAAGTATGTAAATTAAGAGGTATTCCCATATTTACCTTTGTCAATAAACTTGACCGTCCCGGGAGAGAACCTCTGGAATTATTGGATGAAATTGAACAGGAATTGGGTTTACAGACATACGCCGTAAATTGGCCCATAGGTATGGGAGATAGATTTAAAGGGGTATTTGACCGTAACCATAACCAGATCCATCTATTTGAACGGAGCGCCCATGGAAGTAAGGAAGCTCGCAGTACAATGGTCAATCTGGGAGATGCTAAAATTCAGGAATTGTTAGATCAGGATCTTTACCACCAACTCAAGGATGAGTTAGAATTGCTGGAAGGTGCTGGCGAAGAACTGGATTTAGATTTAGTCCACCAGGGAAAAATGACTCCCATATTTTTTGGCAGTGCTATGACCAATTTCGGGGTGGAGTTGTTTCTTAAATGCTTTTTAGAATATGCCCTCAAACCTGGAGATCATCACAGCAGCGCAGGTAAAATTGCACCGACTTACCCAGAGTTTACGGGTTTTGTATTTAAACTGCAAGCCAATATGGACCCTAAACATAGAGATAGAGTCGCTTTTGTCCGGGTTTGCACAGGCAAATTTGAAAAAGATATGACAGTCAATCATGCTCGCACAGGTAAAGCAGTTCGTCTATCTCGACCTCAGAAACTTTTTGCCCAGGAAAGAGAATCTATAGATGTCGCTTACCCGGGTGATGTGATTGGGTTAAATAATCCCGGTGTGTTTGCTATTGGGGATACAATTTATACGGGACAAAAGCTAGAATATGAGGGAATTCCCTATTTTTCTCCAGAACTTTTTGCCACCTTAAGAAATCCTAACCCATCAAAATTCAAGCAATTTCAAAAAGGTGTTTCTGAGTTAAGAGAAGAAGGTGCTGTACAAATTATGTATTCAACGGATGAGGCTAAACGAGATCCGATTTTGGCAGCAGTTGGTCAGTTACAATTTGAGGTTGTTCAGTTCCGACTACAAAATGAGTATGGTGTGGAAACGATCCTTGACCTATTGCCATATACCGTAGCTCGATGGGTAGATGGTGGTTGGGATACTTTGAATAAGGTAGGACGTTTATTTAATACTATTACGGTGAAGGATTCTATGGGAAGACCCGTTTTACTATTCCGTAACGAGTGGAACTGTCAACAATTACAAGGAGACCATCCAGAGTTAAAACTCAGCTCAATTGCACCAGTGTTCTCCGCTGGGCAAACTGTCGAATAATCCCCAGCGATCGCTCTTTTACTCTTTCCTACTCCTCCTATGGTTCCATCCCAAAAGTCCTCTCTAGAGAAGGGTTTGTCTGCTCTTAAACAAGGCAGTTACTACGCGGCAATTAGTAGTCTTGTGCCTATTGTGAATAGACCAGATAACCATCATATTAAGTTACAGGCTCAAGTGGGTCTAGTTATGGCTTATGCACACACAGGGGAACTTTCTAAGGCGATCGCTGTGTGTAGGACTTTAGTTGGTAATGATAATGCTCAACCAACTAATTCCCAGGTACAACAATGGGCAAAGGTTGCTATTGAACATTTAATTAAGCGGCAACAAAGACAACAAGCTAAACAGTCTCGTTTAGTTGCTCAGTATAATTTACAGAATGACCGCCATTTAGTAGATTCAAAACAAACCATATCTAATGAAGATTATGAGGACTCTGATCAGGTTGAGCGTACCAATACTAAATCAAATATTGCTAATAGTCCTAACATAGAAACAGCAAGTATTTATTGGCGACAGGCTAAACGGGCTAAAGTGTGGCAACCGTTGCGGAAGTACCACTTTATCCGTTTTGCAATTCCAGGAATGATCACTATGATGGCCTTATTTTTTATTTGGCAATTTGTGATCAGCCTGATATTTATTTCAATGAATGAGGTTTTACATAGATTGCCTTATGTAGATCCATTGCCTTTTTTATATGTAAACCCAACTTTATTGATTTTAACTAGCTTATTATTCCTGTTATTATTTATAATGTCTCCTTGGTTATTGGATGGATTACTGGCAAAATTCTATCACCAACAGGCATTTTCCAAGGAAGCTTTACACCGATACAGTCGAGAGTCTGTAAGGATTATCCAAAGAACCTGTCAACTGAGAAAGTTCCCCCTACCTCAACTAAAAATCCTACCCCTAACAGTACCAATTATATTTACCTATGGAAACCTACCTCAGACTGCCAGAATCGTGGTCAGCCAAGGAATGCTCACACAACTAGCAGAGGATGAAATAGGGACAGTTTATGCCCTCGCCCTAGGGCAAATTGACTCCTGGGGTTTGGGGATTATGTCCTTAGCTGTTTTAATAAGTCTACCATTTTACCTAATTTATCAGCAAACAGCCATCTGGTCAACTAAAAATCAAAATATATTATGGCACTGGATTACCACGGCGTTGGGTAGTGTGAGTTATGGAATCTGGAGTTTGTTTACCGCTACAACCTTCATTAATTCTCGCCTACGTTTCAAAAATAGCGATCGCCAGGCAGTAGAAATGACAGGAAATCCCAATGGACTAATTCGCGCCCTGTTAAAGACTACCATTGGCATAGCCAGAAACATTAAAAATCAACAACAGACAAGCTGGGAACTAGAAAGTTTAAATATAGTTGCTCCTGTAGATTATAAACACAGCCTTTTTTTAGGCAGTACTGCTGGTCAATTCACCTGGGAATCATTATTAATATGGGAAAACAATCAACCATACCGCCAATGGTTTACACTAAATAATAGCCATCCCCTCCTGGGCGATCGCCTGGAAAATCTGTGTCAAATTGCTCACCAGTGGTACTTAGATACAGAACTGTACCCGATGAAACCAAATTCACCCCAGATAACAATGCAGTCATTTTTATTACAAATCGCCCCATTTTTAGGAATCCCTATAGGTTTAGGAATGGGGGTGATACTGTGGTTAACTTGGCAAATAGGTTATGGGTTGGAGCTGTTTCACTTAAAATGGATTTATGATGGGTGGTCTTTTTTGGTAGGATTCTTAATGATTGGATTTAGTATTGGCACAATTGTGAGGTTAAACGCCTTGTTTCCCGGAATTAAACCGGAGAACCTAAACAGTGAAAAACAAATGCTAAAATTCCTAACTAACCCTGTAGTTCTACCAATTAATAGCCTCAACATCCGAATCTCCGGTAGACTTTTGGGTAGGAGGGGTTCTGGTAACTGTGTAGGTCAGGATCTAATTTTGGAATCGGAAATTGGTTTAATCAAATTACACCATGTATGGTTCCCGACCTGGCGAAAACTAATGGGAGAGCAGATTACCCTAACGGGTTGGTTACGACGGGGAGCTACACCCTGGGTTGATGTTCACAGTTTAGAAACCATAAATGGTAAGATTATTTATGGTCACCATCCCATCTGGTCAACAGTAATAGCACTGATTGCTCAGTTCTGGGGTGCTTATATTCTATTAATGGAACCTGTTGTCGGTGGACTTTAAAAACTTTGGAAGCATGTATTCATGTCGTTTGAAACTATAGTTTAACAGATGGGATTAAAAAAATTGGTTTGCGGCGATTTTATTAGTAGCATTTATATAAGAGCCTATGTAAGAGCCAAAAGTCAATACTTTTCTTTTCTCACTTTCATGTAAACCTCGGAGGAAAAATTCATGTCCGTTCGTCTGTATATAGGTAATTTACCCAAAGAAGAAATTGACCGTCAAGAGTTGCAAGCTGTATTTGCTGCTGAGGGTGATGCAGTTACTACCAAACTAATAAAAGACAGAAAAACAGGTAAGTGTCGTGGTTTTGGCTTCTTGACAGTTAACAATGACGACCAAGCAGACCAAATTATCGAAAAATATAATGGTCAAATGTTCAAGGATGCGGCCATTAAACTAGAAAAGGCATTACCTAGAACCAAAGGTGAAGAGGGTGAGGAGCAAACCCCCAAACCAGTTCTACAATCTTCTAGTACACCAGCTCCAGTTCCCAGCACCAACAAACAGAGTCGTCGTGAAAAAAGTTCCAAAAAATCCAAGCGTGGTGGGTCACCTGTGGAAAGTACAACATCAGTTGATACGGATGCAATTCGTCCCGATCCCCGCTGGGCTGAACAGCTAACAAAAATCAAGCAGATGTTAACTGCTACTGCTCCGTAAACCTATCTTTGGGAAGTGGGGTAAGTTAATCAAGTCCATGCAACAACTAATATTTGTATGGGCTATATCTATCTTTTCCATGTAAATTAGGCGGAATATGGAAATGAGCAGAACCAACAAAGTTGACAACTCAACAGTTGCTGTAATATGATTTTACCAGTAGTTCAACTTAGGTTGAGTTACACAACCAAAAAATAAGCGCGTGTACCTATCGGATACAGCTAACGCACAAGCAAAAATATGGAAACCCAAGAAATTAAACAACTGCCTAAGCCCAGAAAAATATCAACCCAACCAACCCCTTCACAACATATCAAAGTACTGGATTGTAATCAACCAGTTAGTAGGGTCATATTTGAATGCTGGCATTGTAGACAAGGGATTTTGAGTGAGGTAGATATCACATCCTCACAGTTCTTAGAAGTTCCCTGTCCCAATTGTGGTAAAACTGCAATTAGACTGATGGCCAGTAAAATCTTATCCACCACAGCTATTCCCTCACCTTGGGGATAATCTCTAACTATTTTGCAACCCCTCGACTTCACTACCCTCACCGCAATCTGTAGTCAACTGAGAACTAACTGGCTACCAGCTCGTACAGAACAGGTCTACCAGCGCGATCGCCACACCATATCTCTGGCCCTGCGGACCATGAAAAAGCGGGACTGGCTAGATATATCATGGCATCCGCAAGCTACTCGTATTTGCATCGGCGAACCGCCGCCACGTATTCCTGATACTTTTACCTTTAGCCACCAGCTTGTACATCAGTTAGGGGGGTTAGCACTAGTAGCTATGGACTTTATCGCCCCTTGGGAAAGGGTAATAGACCTAAAATTTGCCCGTCGTCCAGGGGAATCGCCCCTTTATCATTTGTATGTGGAAATTATGGGTAAGTACAGTAATGTCATTCTTACCGATGCCAAAAATGAAATCATTACTGCTGCTCATCAGGTGAGTCAACAACAATCTAGTGTTCGTCCTATTCAAACTGGTCAACCCTACGAAATTCCGCCCAAACTTACCGGGAATATACCAAATTTAACGGAAACTGAGGCCAGATGGCAAGAAAGGGTAAGTTTAGTCCCAGGAAGTATTAAAAAGCAAATATTGAAAAGTTATAGTGGAGTTAGTGCTGCATTATTGGACTCCCTGTTATTAGTAGCCCACATATCTCCTGAAACTACCACTACCAGTTTAACTAATCAAGACTGGTCTAGACTATTTGCTAAATGGCAAGAGTGGTTACGGAGGCTAGAGGAGGGTAATTTTAAACCGGGGTGGACAAACCAAGGTTATACTGTTATGGGATGGGGTGAAATCCAATCAGTTGAGAACATTCAAGAACTCATTAATCAGTATTATACGCAGCAGCTTAATCAACAAGGATTTTATCAACTGCGCCATCAATTGAACCAGAAACTGCAAAATATTCTTGGTAAATTAAATACTAAAGCCAAAGCGTTTAAGGATAGGTTAGAACAGTCCGAGGATGCGGATAAGTACAAACAGCAAGCTGACTTGTTAATGGCGCACTTGCATCAATGGCAACCAGGTATGACAGAAATTATCCTTCCAGACTTTGAGACAGATCAACCCCAGAGGATTGTCCTGGAAGCGGACAAAAATGCTGTGCAAAATGCCCAACGGTTTTATAAACAACATCAGAAATTGAAACGCGCCCGAAATGCAGTATATCCTTTACTACTGGAAGTAAATAGAGAAATAGAGTATCTAGAGCAAGTAGAAGCTGCTATTAATCAAATAGATAGTTATCAAACAAAAGAAGATTTAGAAGCAATAGAAGAAATTAGAGACGAACTAATAGAACAAAAGTACTTAGAGGAATTAGAATATCGTCGTCCCAGTCAGAGTGAAACAGTCAGCCATAATTTTCACCATTATCGCACCCCCAGTGGGTTAGAAATTTTAATTGGTCGTAATAATCATCAGAATGATTATTTAACATTTAGAGTAGCAGGGGATTATGACCTGTGGTTTCACGCGCAGGAAATACCCGGAAGTCATGTTTTATTGAGATTGCCACCTGGCACAGTTCCTGAAGAAGCGGATTTAAAATATACAGCCAACATAGCAGCCTATTTTAGTCGCGCTCGTCATAGCGAACAGGTTCCCGTAGTGTATACTCGACCCAATAGAGTATATAAACCCAAAGGTGCCAAGCCAGGACTAGTAATTTATAAGCAAGAGAAAATTATATGGGGTAACCCAGGGAAAATTAGTCAGGTAATTAATCACTTGCAGCAGGGAGTATAGAAGTATGTCTATTAGTAGGTTTTTAGACCTAATTAAACTGGGAGAAAATTCCCGGGTAGAGTTTAAATCTGGTGGCTTTCGCAATGAAAGTTTAGCCAAAGAAATTGTGGCATTTGCTAATATGAAGGGTGGGACAATATTCGTGGGGGTGGAAGATAATGGCGAAATTTCAGGAGTAGAAAATTCCCAGGAATTGATGGAGAGAATCATTCAAATTTGCCGCAATAACATTCAACCACCATTAATTCCCGAACTGATATCAATTCCTCATCAGGATAAATATATTGTGGTTATAGAAATTGAAAAAGGTATGTGCAAACCTTATAAGGTAAAATCCCTAAATCGCTATTATATTAGAGCGGGTACGGTGGCCATTGAGCCAACCCAAGAAGAATTGGTCAGATTATTACAAGATGGCGGACAATTTCACTTTGAGATTTCCTCCTTACCCGGAACGGGAATAATAGATCTAGAACCATTAAGACTGGGTTACTATTGTCAAAAAATGAGAGATTTATCAGCAGAAGAGAACAACCCACGTACCTGGTATAACCTACAAATAATCGATGAACAAGAAAGATTGACCATTGCAGGAAGTCTTTTTTTTTCCAGACAAGTAGCCAGAATATTACCACAAGCAGGAATTGAATTAAATGCCTTTAGTGGTAATGATATTACCTCTCCTATAATTGATAGTTTAACCTTAACCGAAACCATTCCTGAAGCTATAGAATTTAGTGAATCCTTTGTCAGAAGAAATTCTCGTCATCTTCCTATTTTTAACCCAGAAGAAACCCGTCGTCATGACCTACCTGACTATCAACCATTTGTCATTAGAGAACTACTAGTTAATGCTTTTGCCCACCGAGACTGGTCTATTTTCGGTCAACGTATTCGTCTGTCTTTATTTGGCGATCGCCTGGAAATATTTTCCCCTGGTAGTTTACCTAACACCCTGAGCTTAGAGAGAGCTTTAGCTGGAATTTCCTATTATCGCAATCCTCTGATTGCCCAAATGCTCAAAGATTATGGTCTGATGGATAGATTGGGGAGAGGACTATTTAAAATCATCAAATTTTATCGTTCTCAAAACCTTCTTCTACCTAACTTTGAGAGTACCAACGCATTTTTTAAAACAACTATCTATAAAAAAGAGCATATAGATGCCACATCAAACTCTTATACGAGCGATGAGGACTGAGCAATTTCTTGCCGTTTTCCAAAATCTGTACCGACTGTTACAATTCTTCTGTTACAATTCTTGATGACAGAAAGTCGGGAAAATACGTCTTTGACTACGTCGAACGGTTCAGTTTAACCATTGCTCATTGTATATTAGACGCGTGCAATTTGGTTTGACTCTACTAAGAAGAAAAAACGAACAACATTCTTGAGACCAGCTGTGGGAAGCTGGTCTTTTTGTTGTGCTAATATTTTGTGTTATGGTAGAACCTGTTATTGCGACTGGAGTTTATATGGCCATTAACCAAGAGGAAACAGATGTAATTGATCTACAAGTATATTGGCTAATACTTAAAAGACGTTGGCTAGTAATATTACTAGTCATGGCCTCAGTGTTGGGGGCTGCCATTTCCTACACTTATTCCCAGAAACCAGTTTACCAAGCCAAGGGAAAACTGCTGTTTGAGAAAAAAGATGGAGTTTCTTCCCTAACAAGTTTAGCCACAAGTGTGGGAGAACTAGGAGGAATTGGAAATAATAGTAACCCTATAGACACAGAAGCGGAAGTGATTCGTTCCCATCCTCTGATTACAAAGACTATTAATCAACTAGGGATAAAAAATACCAAAGGTGAACCCATAGAAATTGACCGGTTTCTGAAACAACTGAAACTGCAAACAATTCGGGGTACGGACGTAATGGAGCTTTCTTATAATAGTACAAACCCCCAGGAAGCAGCGGATACAGTCAACACCCTAATGAAATATTACCTAGATAATAATATTCTCATCAATCGTTCAGAAGCAACAGCAGCAAGGAAATTCTTATCTCAGGAATTACCAAGGATAGAAAAACAAGTTATTAAAGCAGAACTGGAATTACGTCGGTTTAAAGAAATTAATAGAGTAGTAGCCCTAGATGCGGAAGCTAAAGTAGGTATAGAAACCCTGGGTAAGATAGATGAGGTAATTACCCAAGCCCAAGGTCAATTGGCAGCAGCTTCTACTAGATCATTAGCACTACAAAATGAGTTACAACTGAGTACCCAGCAAGCAGTCGCTCTCAGTAACATCAGTCAAATTCCAGGAGTGCAGCAGGTGCTGACAGAATATCAGAAGACCCAGCAGGAGTTGGCTATAGCTGAAACAACCTATACCAGTGACAACCCCAAGGTGGTCAATTTGCAGCTCAAGGAACAGGCCCTGAAAAAGCAATTGCAAGAGAGAGTATCCCAAACCCTAGGTAATGCGGAAGTTTTACAACAGAGTAACTTGCAAATAGGAGAGTTAAAACAAGGACTAACTCAAGATTTGGTGAGATCGGAAGTAGAAAGACTAGCACTAGCTAATCAGGTTAAAGCTTTACAGAGTGTATTTATCATTAACAGAAGACGTTTAGACAGCTTACCCCGATTGGAGCAGCAACAACTGCAACTGCAAAGACAATTACAGGTAGCACAAGGCACTTATCAACAATTATTAAAACAATTACAAGAAGTTCAGGTACTGGAGAATCAAAATGTTGGTAATGCCAGGGTCATATCCAGCGCGTTAGTTCCTGAAATACCAATCTCCCCCAGAACAGCACTCAATATTGGTATTGGGGCGCTTGTAGGTCTGGTTTTGGGTGTGGGAACAGCACTACTATTAGAAACCTTGGATAAATCCGTCAAGAATATTGAGGAGTTAAATCGAATACTAGATTTACCCATGTTGGGAACTATTCCCCAGTACGAGAACACTAAAAGACGGAAAAATCAAGAGCAGGAAGAAAATCAAAGAGAGTTACCCGTTCTTGACAACCCCTATTCACCTGTTAGCACATCCATTGAAATGTTGCAAACTAATCTGGGCTTTGCTACGGATAAAGAATTGCGGGTCATTTTACTCACCAGTTCCTCTCCCAGTGAAGGTAAGTCCTTTGTATCGGCCAATTTAGCCCTAGCAGCATCCCATTTAGGCAAAAGAGTCTTGATAGTAGATGCGGATCTACGTCGTCCCCGTCAACACAAAGTGTGGGGACTGCCCAACTTTGTGGGACTCAGTAACGTGCTAGTTGCCCAAACACAACTGGAAAATTGCTTACAGGATGTATCCTCGGTAAATGTTTTAACAGCTGGTAAGGTTCCGCCCAATCCAGTTAAGCTACTCGATTCCCAATCCATGGCCAGTTTAATCGCAGCAGCTCGCCAGGACTATGACTTTGTAATTATTGACACACCACCCCTAACTGCTGTAGCTGATGCACTGATTGTGGGCAAGTTGGTGGATGGAGTGTTATTAGTTGTCCGCCCTGGTCAGGTAGAATCTTCAGCTGTGAAAGCATCCAATTCATTACTGATTCAGTCAAAAGTGCCAGTTTTAGGTATGGTGGTCAATGGTGTCAGTGAAGATAGCGGATATGGAGGATATTATTATTATAGAGGTTATTATGGTGATTTAAAAGACAAACGGGAGGGTGACTCACTGGCTATAAAAAGATAATGGTCATTTGATCAAACCACACTAAGACTATATGCTGTACCATCAAGACTTTTACACATGGGCATTACAACAAGCTCAATTACTACGGGAGAAAAAATTTCAGCAGGTTGACTGGGATCATATTATTGAGGAAATTGAAGATTTGGGAAGGAGTGAATATAGAGCCCTTGTATCAGCTATAGAGCAGTTATCATTGCATCTGCTCAAATGGCAGTTTCAACCCAATCACCGTTCCCCTAGCTGGAAAATGTCCATTGATAAACAGCGTATTCAGTTAGAGCGTTTATTGGAGGATAATCCTGGGTTAAGACAGCAGCTGGATGAAATGATTGCAAAAGGTTATAAATATGGGCGCAAAGGAGCAATTAAACAGACAAATCTTCCCGAGGAGCTATTTCCCTCCGCTTGTCCTTACACTTGGGAATCCTTAATGGATGACAAATTCCCGTTCGTTCTAGAAGAGGAAAATAACGGAATTAACTAGTTACTCATGCTATCAGTGAGGTGGAACCTATGATTGAGGTGGAAAAAACTACTGGAAGTTTGTATAATGCTGATTACCATTTATGGGTATTGGAAACTGTTAAACAGTTACAAGATAGAAATCTCTCTTCCCTAGACTGGGATAATTTAATTGAGGAAGTGTTCGATCTGAGTAGAAGACAAAAGAGGAAAGTGCAAAATCTCTTAAAACGGCTTATTGAGCATTTGCTCAAGCTCAAATATTGGCAAACGGAAGTGGAAAGAAATGCTAACCACTGGAAATCAGAAATTCTCAATTTTCGCCAGCAAATCAGACAAGAGTTGGAAGATAGTCCTAGTTTAAGGTCATATTTAGAACAGATACTTGATCAATCCTATGCAGATGCTAGAAAAATTGTCCTCACCCAAGCTAGTCTTTCCACGGAAACAATCCCCCTTGCTCCCCTCGGGAACCTAGGAGAGTTCTTGGATGAAACCTGGGGTTTGCCATAATGAGATATAATAGCTAAGACAGTTTGAAAAGCAGGATAAGTAATGAACTTTCCAGAAATTAATATCGCCGGTGAGGGAAAACTTCACGCCAACCTAAATACTTCTCTGGGTAAAATTGTGGTGAGACTAGAAGAAGAGCGTGCCCCCAACACCGTTAAAAACTTTGTTGGTCTAGCAACCGGAGCAATTGACTGGAAAGACCCACAAACTGGCAAATCTATGCAAGGAACCTCCGCTTATAGCGGTGTCAGGTTTCACCGTGTGATTCCTGGTTTTATGATTCAATGTGGAGACCCTCTCACCCTTTACCCCGATTTGGCTCGTCGTTGGGGCACCGGTGGTCCCGGATACAAGTTCCCTGATGAATTTCATCCCGATCTAAAGCATGATGCACCGGGTATTTTATCCATGGCTAATGCAGGACCTGGAACTAATGGTTCTCAGTGGTTTATTACGGAAGGACCAACTCCCCATTTAGATCGAAGACACAGTGTTTTTGGTTATGTGGTTGATGGTATGGATGTGGTCAATAAGATCGCTAATGTTTCTACCACGCGCGATCGCCCTAACCAAGATGTGACCCTGGATAGTGTAGAAATTTTCCGTCAGTAATTGTTCCCTCCTGGAGACCCCCCACTCTCTTAGGTGGGGGAGGGGTAAGGTCTAAGCAACATAGCTATAACTATCCTTAGATAGGTAATGTGGACTTAGGCTGTTTCAATCCCCTGCTCTCTTAGGTGGGTACTTCTATTGATTGGATAGGTAGTCCAACTCCATTCTTTGTTCCATTTGTCTGAGAAAGTAACCGGTCATCATGGCCGATGCTAAAAGTCCAGCCAAATTATCCCTATCCGTAGTAATTTGGATATTAAAATGATCTGGTGGTAGCATTCCTACCAAACCTTGGACATTTTGGGAGATAATCTGTTTGATTTCCGGCGTGACGGACTGGGCAACACGGGCTAGAACGTCAGGAGATTGATGCTGTAAATATTTTAATAGTTGGTTTGGATTTTCCCCAAATTGACCGTTCAGAACCTGATTACCGTGTTCCTCAGAGTTGTCATTCAAAAAGTCAGGATCAAACACCATTGGCAATTCTTCTTACCTTAGTTGCTAATCCTACTTTAGCTCATAGTGGAAGAAAAAGGGTAGCCCGGGTGAGAAACCTTTTATATTTCTCTCTCCTTGATTTTCTGCTGCGGTAGCTCGTCTATCTGAAAATATTGATGAAATTTTGATGTTACCTGTAGGGAGTAAGACCGGGAATTGGGATCCTTCTTTTTGCGAATAAATCCTAACTCTACCAGTTCAGCAACATGCGGATATGCACTGGACCCTCGTAAATTAATTAAGTCAGTTTGCAAAATAGGACTATTTAAGGCGATCGCTGCTAATGTTCGTAAGGACCCGACTCCCAACTCTACCGGTATTAGGGTTTGTACTAAATCTTGAAAGTCTGCTCTTAGTTGTAAACCATAACTACCTTCTGTTTCTACAATTTCTAGGGCACTTTCCCTACGGGCATAATTGTCCATTAGTTCTATTATTCCCTCTTCAATTGTGTAGCGATCGCATCCTACATATTCAGCAATTTCACTCAAAGACAAGGATTGACCCTTTAAGTATAAAACTGCCTCTATTTTCAGAGATATAGGTATATTTTCTTGGGACATGTTGGGAGATTTGCTGTTGATATGGAGGGCAATCATCTGAGACTGAGGATCAATTCAGCGATCGCTAAATCTTGGGGAGTTGTCACTTTTAGGTTGGTTTCTTCTCCTGGGACTATGCGTACTTGGATGCCACACTTTTCAAATAGGGCTGCATCATCGGTTACTTCCCACCCTTGACGTACCCCTTCTGCATGACATTGTTTTAACAACTGCACATTGAAACCCTGGGGGGTTTGAGCTGCCCAAAGCTTTTCCCGTTTTGGCGTGGACTCAATTATACCACTTTCACCCACCACCTTGATTGTATCTTTTACTGGTACTGCAGCAATCAGTCCTGGGCAATTGAGAATGGCGATCGCACAGGCATTAAATAATTCTGGTGTTGCTAAA
Organism: Cylindrospermopsis sp. CR12; assembly: GCF_001432185.1. Lineage (NCBI taxonomy): Bacteria > Bacillati > Cyanobacteriota > Cyanophyceae > Nostocales > Aphanizomenonaceae > Cylindrospermopsis > Cylindrospermopsis sp. CR12. The sequence continues at coordinate 55,239 of NZ_LMVE01000081.1, forward strand.
CAGCGTGCTCCATCGTGAATCAACACTTCCTTAGCCTCTGATGGCAATGCTTGTAATCCATTGTAAACAGATTCTTGTCTAGTAGTACCGCCCGGAATAAACTCCACAGGTTTAGTCATAGCCAAACCAGCCACAATAGCTTTAAAATCGTGCCATTCTGAGGGTTGAGAAATAATCCCGATCCAACGGATCTGGCTGGCAGCTTCTGCGGCCAATAAGGTCCAAGCGATAATAGACTGAGAGTGAACCTTCAATAGCAATTTGTTGCAATTAGCACCCATTCTTTTGCCGCTACCGGCGGCTGGAATTAATAAATACACTGTTTTCCTCGATTTTACGACCACTAAGACTTGAGAAAAGGAATTTTCTGATCCCGATTTTCGATAAAATAGGAACGATAAGCCTCAATAAATATATTATTTATGCGAGTAGTAGCCCTTGTACCTGGTTCCATTGCCGATCAGATTCTTTTCTTTCCTACTTTAGATTCTCTACAGCGTTCTTATCCAAATGCCTGGATAGATGTGATTGTGGAACCTAGATCAAAGGTTGCTTACCAGGTGAACAAGTGTGTTCACGAGGTATTTCTCTTTGATTACAAAGACCGTAATAGTTTAGCAGATTGGAGCAACCTGTTGGGAACAATCCGCGACCGTGAGTATGACGTAGCTATTACTGCGGGAGAAAGTTGGTTTGTTGGTTTGTTTCTTTGGTTGAGTGGTATTCCTACCCGTATTGGCTTCCAGGGTAGTGGGTCCAATTTTCTTACCCATGTCATTTCTCCCAACACTTCCCAATACATACCTCATATCTACCATGATCTATTACAGCCTTTAGGCATTAACACAGCTTGTCCACCCCTAGCCATCAACTTGCTCAAACCAGATGTGGAGTGGGCTAAACAGCAACAAAAACGATTAGGTATTGGTGAAACAGGCTACATTTTGATTTATGGTGGTTATGGTGATTTATCTTCTGATCCCGACAATATCTACCCTATAGATAGTTGGCGGCAAATTATTGGAGAATGTGAGCAAAAACAGGCAGATTTGCCCATCTTAGTGGTTAAGGAACAGGGTGATGACTATTTTGTCCCTTCTTTATTAGAATCTTTCCCTGACATTAAGGCTATTCCCGTTCCCGACATTGGTAAATTGGCTGCTATTATTGGTGGTGCCAGTTTAATGATTACTGTTAATGGTTCTCCTTTACAATTAGCCATAGCTATACAAACCTATACTATTGCCTTACTAAGCTCTGCGGATTCAACTAAGTTAATGCCCGTTAATTACAAGTTCTTAGCTATTAAATCCCCCACAGGTAAAACAGCTGATATTCCACCAGCAAGTGTTTTAAAAACAATTTGGGGGGGTTAGGTAGTTAAGAGGGAAGGGGACAAAATTTTTGCTATTTGCTATTATAGTCGTAGTTAATAGCTAAATCCTCTTAACTATCAATCATTTCAAAAAAACCATCTTCTAATTCATAACCTAACATTTGCGCTAGAGATTTTAAACGGAACCTGGCAGGTATCTGATTCTGCTTTAACCAGTTACTCAAAATAAAAATTTTGTGCATCAAGAAAATTTCTAGAGATTCAGGGTTATATTGTATACCTTCTTTCTTGTGAAATTCGTGAGGTACTAACATGGCTGTATAACGTCCTAGCTCGCCAGATTTCCAGTCTAGTAAAAATGGTAGCCATGGATATTGGGCATCTAATCGCACAAACCATAGTCGGATCTCTGGAATTTCTGAGATTTCTCTGGGATCGTCATCTTGTCTTGGGTAGTCAATATCAAAGCGCAGTTGCTGCTCCTGGGATATGATTGACTCTTTTTGGAGAATTGATTCAATTACTTTTAGTGCGGGTGATAAATCTAAGTTATTGATAGAATCCCGACCTACCTGAATGCTGATTGTCATTGACCTGTTGGCTTATTGATCTGTACTTCTACATCAACGGTAGCAGTTTTCATTTCCTAATGCCAGCAATTTGCCGATTCCCAGTGGGGGGGGGAAATCAAATGGAGCGAAGCCAGTTCCAGCTAAAGCCATATTCATACATTTAAAACTAAAAATATGCAGAAACCTGTTATTTCTACACTGGGGATTCATTCCCTGGAAGATGCTTTAGAACGATGTCAACTTTTAGGCCTGCGAATTAGCCGTCAGCGTCGCTTTATATTAGAGTTACTTTGGGAATCTAAGGAACATCTCTCAGCTAGGGAGATTTATGATCGTCTGAATAGAAAAGGTAAGGAAATAGGTCATACGTCTGTTTATCAAAATTTGGAATTGCTCTCCAGTCAAGGGATTATTGAGTGTATTGAACATAGTCATGGCAGATTATATGGCAGTGTTACCCAAGCTCATAGTCATGTTAGCTGTATTGACAATCATGAAGTTATTGATGTACACGTGGAATTACCTTTGGACTTAATTCGCCAAGTTGAATTACAAACAGGCGTGAGAATAAAAAGTTATACCATTAACTTTTTTGGTATGCGTGATCCTAAACATGGTGATAGTATTGATAGTGTTGATTACTTACATTCCTTTGAGTGAGTTAGAGACGAATATTGACCGAACTGGGAAAAAATTCTGTTTTTACTTGACCTGACATGAGCGATCGCCTTTTGACTTTCTCACATCTGGGTGCGCTATTAATCGACTCAGATCCTATTTTTCGTCTGGGTTTAAGAATTGCTTTAGAAGCTTCATCCTCTATTAAAGTAGTAGGTGACGTTTCTAATGATAGTGCCGCGTTACAGTTATTAGGTGACACTGCTTCTAGTCAGGAACAGACTGATGAAAACGAAAATAGTCAAGAACCAAAAAAAGACCACAGAGAAATTAACCTAATAGTTTTAGAATTGGGTAGGAACTCTCAAGAAGCAGAGTTAGGGTTACAATTTTGTGAACAACTGAAAGCTCTATATCCCCATATACCAGTTCTATTGCTTACAGCTGTGTCCAATTCAGAAACTCTTTTGACAGCAAAAAATCTAGGTGTGAATGGCTATTGTCCCAAAGGTATATCAATTTCCCTATTAGTGGGGATTATGGAGGAAATTGCCAAGGGTGGTTATTATTGGTGGGAGAAAAATCCTAGTAAATCTCTAGATTCACCCTTGACCCGCTGGACACATAAAATCCACTCATCGGGAATTAGTTATATCACCCGAGATTTGACCAAGATTACGCTAAGACTAAGGATTCCTGGAATCCCATTATTGGAGCGAGTCATTTTAGCTGGACATAGGAGAGAACTCTTAGCTGCGGGTTGGTTAGTACATCAGTTATTTGGTTCATCAGAACCACAACCTGTTCCCCCTCTTAGGAATCCTGGTGAATCTGAGTCAGTACCAATAGCTAGGTCACCATTACAAACTAAAAAAGCTCTACAATCAATAATATTTACGTCTTGCCTTGACAAGCTGCAGTTTCCCTTACCTAATATAGGGGAAGTGCCATTAGAAATTGATATCTTACGGGAAGAGAAAAAAAAGGAACTGCTTTATCTGATATTACAAAAATTATCTCAACGCCTAGATAAACTCCGAGATTGCCAATTTGAGATTTCCCAACTATCCAATTTAAAAAAGGAAATACTTTATGATTTATGGGAGGGAGTAGTCAGAGAGTTTTATGGTCAACTCCCCCAGGTAAATGTGGGTAAGAGTACCATAGAAACAGTGGGATTTTTATTAGATAATGCTAGGGGGGTAGAAACTGAAATCTTGGATAAAATTCCCCTGGTTGAAGAATTAGTATCCTATCTAATTTGGCAAACGGACTTATATGTGGATAATAGGTTGTATTCTCCAGGTTCAGAGTCAGCCAATTATCAAATATTAATGATTTTAGAAAATCTATTGATTCAAATTGCCAATGGTGTATTGCAACCCCTAATTAACCTTTTAGCCGATGTGGAAACTGTCAAACAACATTTTTATGACCGTCATTTTATCTCCACACGAGAAATTGAAAGATTTAGAAACAACCTATCTTGGAAGTACTGGTTGAGTCGCTATTTTGGTGAACCCCAGGCAATTTTTGAAAGTCGTTATGAACTGTTTGTCATTGCACCTCGTGGTATTACTAAAACTTCTATTTATTCCCCCCGTAATCACCAACTAGCCAACCTTTCCGGTATTCCCCTAGCAGTAACACTAGCACTGGAGTTTAGAGATGCGATCGCACCTCGGTTACAGTCTCTATTATCTTTTGTGGGGAATGTTATAGTTTTTATTTTAACAAAAATAGTTGGTAGAGGTTTAGGATTAATTGCTCGTGGTGTACTCCAGGGTCTTGGTAGTGTAAACTTAGGGGATAAACCCAGAAAATAATCATGACTAAAAGTCCACTAGCAACCTCCTTTGAAACCAATCAACTATTTTCCTAGAGTTAGTTCTTCCTTTTTTCCTAAAATACCTTGAGGTCGCCAAATCATTAAGCTCATAAGAATGAAACCGATGAACATAATCCGAAAAGCACCAATACGCTCCGCATCTAAAGGAACTATTTTGGGTAAAAATTCCCTGGTTAGAGCATCATAGGCAAAATAAATTACCGCTCCCAAAATTGTCCCCAGATTATTGCCAGACCCTCCTAAAATTACCATAATCCAAGCATCAAAGGTCAGTTGTGGTTGAAAGTTATCGGGATAAATAGCACTCAGTTGCCAAGCAAAAAAAGCACCAGCAATTCCAGCGATCGCACCACCTAAGATTAAAGATTGTAATTTGTAGGAAAAAACATTTTTACCCAGAGCTTTAGGTACTTCTTCATCTTCTCGAATTGCTTTAAGAACACGTCCCCAAGGAGATTGGACTAAAAATTCTAACCGCCAAAATACAAAAGCTAGAACTAATAAGACCAGTAACATTAACCCTGCTTTGGGATTATAGTTGTAAAGTCCTAGCACACCAGCAATATAAATCGCTAATGACAACAAACCCAAAATTATGGCTACCACCAAATGGGAAGTAAATTCTGCTCTATGGTTATTCTTGCGAGTATTTTTTACCCAGCGCCACAGAGAAAATAAAGTAATACTTGTAAGTAAAGTAAGCACCCCAATCATCAGTAATCGGAACAATAAATTAGGTGTTGTTGCTAGGGGAATCACATAACTTTGAATACCAAAAGCTCCAGATATCCAGCGATCGCCCACTGGTAAATCTTGATTGTTAAAAACTAACCGAATCAGCTCGCCAGTACCAATAGTGACAATGCCCAAATAATCTTCTCTCAGACGTAAAGTAGCAAAACCAATGATCAGACCCAACAAAGCAGCCACAATTGCTCCAGCAACAGCAGATAAAAATAGAGGAATACCCTTGAGACTTAAAATAACAGTGGTATAGGCACCTAAAGTCATAAAAGCAATGTGACCGAAACTAATCAGACCAGTAAAACCCCACTGCAAATTAAGTCCCAATGCAAACAAAGAAAAAGTAGCGGTAGAAATAGCCAAGAAGATCAGGTATTCACTCATAACCAGGGATTTTTAAAAAGGGATAAGGGTGGGCCATCTTCACATAAGATAAGCCATAAATGTGATATAATAAGAACATTTAACAAAACTTAACCATATTTAACCAAAGTCATAACTCCTGATTACAAACTGTATAAGACAGAGCAGGGATCGCCAAAACCATAGATTAAACTGGAGTTTGACTAAGTTATGTGAGAATTCCCTCATTATGGATGCTAAGGAACTTTGGCAACGATACCAAGACTGGTTATATTACCACGAGGGATTAGGACTGTATCTAGATATCAGCCGAATGCGGTTTGATAACACTTTCGTGGAGTCATTACAGTCAAAATTTGAGCAAGCATTTAGGGAAATGGTAGACCTAGAAAAGGGAGCAATTGCCAATCCCGATGAAAATCGCATGGTGGGACATTACTGGTTGCGAAATCCCGATTTAGCACCCAATTCCCAACTGAGAGCAGAAATTGTCAGAACTTTAGAAGAAATCGAAGTTTTTGCAGATCAAGTGCACACTGGAGCCATACATCCTCCTAAAGAAAACCGCTTTACCGATATTATCTCCATTGGAATTGGAGGTTCAGCTTTAGGGCCACAATTTGTTGCAGAAGCACTTGCTCCTGACCTTCCCCCTCTTAACATTCACTTTATCGACAATAGTGACCCTGCAGGAATTGACCGAGTGCTTTCCCGCGTGGGAGATAGGTTAAGTAGCACCCTAGTATTAGTTATTTCTAAGTCTGGTGGTACACCTGAACCTCGCAATGGTATGATAGAGGTGAAACAGGCATACTCCCGTAGAAATTTAGACTTTGCCCAATATGCGATCGCCATTACTAGTACGGGTAGTAATCTGGATAAGGTTGCCAAATCAGAAAACTGGTTAGGAACCTTCCCCATGTATGATTGGGTAGGTGGAAGGACTTCAGAAATGTCCGCTGTGGGTTTAGTTCCAGCAGCATTGCAGGGTATTAATATTCGTGCTATGCTAGATGGTGCTAAACAGATGGATGATGCTACTCGCATTGCCAACATTAAAAATAATCCAGCAGCTTTATTAGCTTTGTCCTGGTATTTTTCTGGTAATGGTAAAGGTGAAAAGGACATGGTTGTCTTACCCTATAAAGACAGCTTGTTATTATTTAGCCGTTACTTACAGCAATTGGTAATGGAGTCTTTAGGCAAAGAGAAAGACCTAGATGGCAAGACTGTATATCAAGGTATTGCTGTGTATGGCAACAAAGGTTCAACAGACCAGCATGCTTATGTACAACAGTTAAGAGAAGGAGTGCCTAATTTTTTTGCCACCTTAATTGAGGTGTTGGAAGATCGTCAAGGTGCATCTTCGGAAATTGATCCTGGTGTAACTGCTGGTGATTACCTATCTGGGTTTTTATTAGGAACCCGTCAAGCACTTTATGAGAATCATCGGGATTCCATTACTGTGACAATTCCCCAGGTTAATGCTCAAACAGTAGGGGCATTAATTGCATTGTATGAGAGAGCTGTGGGTTTATATGCTAGTTTGGTAAATGTTAATGCTTATCATCAACCAGGCGTAGAAGCAGGGAAAAAAGCAGCAGCAGTAATACTGGACTTACAGAATAAGGTAATCAAGGTATTACAATCAGAAAAGAAAGGACTAACCATTGAGGAGATCGCTGATAAAGCGGGTGCTAGTGAGCAAGTAGAACCCATTTACAAAATTCTCCGTCATCTTCATGCTAATAATCGAGGTGTGGTTTTGACAGGTGACTTGAGTAAACCGGGAACTTTAACTGTTTCTTTGACTTAAAGACGGTCTTGAATCCCCGATATCTTAAAGACATCGGGGATTTGGGATAAAAGCGGTGTTGATGGAGATTAAACAGTTTCTAACCGCTAAATAGTGAGAAAGTGCAAATGCTCCCCAGGTTGAGCGGTAAAAGTTTCTAAACTACCTTGTAATTGAATTTTCCCTTGTTCTAATAAGACAATCCAATCAGCGCGGTGCATCACGCTGGGACGATGGGTAATTAAAATTGTGGTTTTTCCCTTGCGAAATGCCAATAGTCGGTCTAGAACATGGGTTTCGCTGACAGGGTCTAATCCAGCAGTAGCTTCATCTAATATGAGAACCGGAGGGTTATTGAGTATTCCTCGAGCGATCGCCAATCGTTGTCTTTGTCCACCGGAAAGATTAGCTCCAAACTCTCCCAAAACGGTTTGATACTTATGAGGTAGTTGACTGATAAAACCGTCAGCATCAGCAATTTCACAAGCTTGAACTATCTGATCAAAAGAAAGATTAGGTATACCCAATCTAAAGTTTTCTAAAATTGAACGACTCCAGAAATGGGGTTCTTGAGGTACATAAACTACCTGTTGGCGTAAACAATCAAGGGCGAGATCATGAATATTAAAAACTCCAATTCGGATGTTTCCTGAACTGGGTTGATATAACCCAGCTAAAAGTTTTGCCAGGGTACTTTTACCACAACCTGATTTACCAATGACAGCAATAATCTTACCACCGGGAAGTTTGAGAGAAAAATCATCTAATAGATCTACCCTTCCCAGATGGTGAAATGTCAAGTGAGAAAAAAAAATATCCGCATCACCAGCAATTTGAGCAATTGGTTTTTGTCCACCGCCCACTACTTCTGGCGTAGCATCAATTACTTCTAATAATCGGGAGATTGCGGTTTGTGAACGAAAATATTCATCCACCAGTCCCACCAGAAATACAATTAAAGCCAAAACATTAATTTGTAGGGTATTAAACGCCAGCATTTGTCCAATACTCAATTGATGGTTAATCACCAATATACTGCCCAAACCTAATAAAATAACACCACCTAAACTAGAAAGAAGTTTGGCGATAGTGCCATTAATAATATCCAGTTGAATGGTGCTAAAATTCAGATTGGCGAATCGACCAAAACGACTTTGGAACTCATCCCAAAATTGGGGTGCAGCATTGGTTGTTTTTACAACCTGAGCTCCTTTAAAGGTTTCCACTAATACTCCTTGATTTTCTGCTCCTAAAACCAAGAGACTACGAGTTTTTTGTTGCAGTATGGGCAAAAATGGTAGAGCAACCACAGTCATAACAGCGGCGAAAATTATAACTGCTATGGTTAATTGCCAGCTATAAAATAGCATTAGTCCTAAGGAAATAAGTGCCACAAAAAATTGGCTAGGCAAAAGAATGACAAGTTGAGAAACCAACTGATTAATTTCGTTAATATCACTCAAGCGACTGGTAATTTCACCACTACGACGGGACTCATAATAAGTTAAAGGCAATTGCAACAATTTACGACCAAAATCCAAGACCAATCCCAATTGTAATCTTTGCCCAAAATGGGCAATCATAGTAGATTGTATTAGTTGTAAACTGCTACTAAATATGGTCATCACGACCACAGCACACACTACTACTGAGAGTAGTTGTAGGTCACCCCTGACTAAAACATCATCGGTTAATAATTGAATGAGAACTGGAGTTCCTAAAGCTAACACACCCAGAATAATATTGATAATAATAACTTGTGCTAGTAGTCCACGATAGGGTAGAATCCTCAAGAAAAAGCGTAACAAACCACCATGAGGTTGCTCTTGAGATTGGCTAGAAAACTGTTCTGGGTCAGGTTCTAATAATAGAGTTACTCCATTCCAAGCTGCTAATAATTCTTGGCGTTCAATATAGCGAATACCCACAGCTGGATCAGCAATGACATATTTTTTGCCCCTAGTACCATAGAGAATGACCCAATGATGACCTCGCCAATGAATAATAGCTGGTAAGGGAATTTCTGTGATTGTGTCTAAAATTTGCGGTGCTGCTTTAACCGCTCTGGAATTGAATCCTAAACTATCCGATCCACGTTTTAAGCCCAATAATGTTGTTCCTAATTGTCCCGTTCCTACTGCTTCTCGACTTTTATTAATGGTGAGAAATCTCCCGTAATATTTGCAGATGGAAGCTAGACAAGCTGCTCCGCAGTCTTCTTCACTTGCTTGTAAAACACATTCGTATTTTTTTCTAGGTTGGAATGGATTAAACATCATATTTGAGTGTGGGACTTATTAATGAGTAATACTTGACAAAGTATGGAAATCGAGATAAATTATTCCCCATCCCTAATTACTAATTAGTCTAGCTTTGCGGAGGATAAATTGCATCACATTTTCTTGGCGGGAAATAATATCAGCACCTCCTTCCATCCCTGGTTGTAGATAACATTTATTTTGTCCTTTACCAAGGTATAATGTTTCTGGTTGCATAGTGACTTCGTATCCATTTATGCCATTACTATTGGTTATATTATTGTTTATATTGTTAGTTATATTATTGGTTATAATATTACCAGGCAAAACATCTGGAGAAATATTTTTAACCCTACCCCTGAGAGTGCCATAATCTGGATAAGGACAAGCAGAAACTCGCATTTGAATTTTCTGTCCCACTTGTACTTTATTAATTTCCTGACTCGGTATATAAGCCTTAATTTCTAACGGAACATTGAGCGGAGCAATTTGGGCGATCGCTTGACCAGATTGAACCACTTGTCCAAGATTACGAAGTTTCAATTGTAGCAGTGTTCCAGTAATAGGTGCACGAATTACAGTTTTTTGTAAGTTAATTTCTGTTTGCAGCAAATCCTGACGGTAACGAGTTAGTTGTTTTTGTATTTCTAGCCTTTGTTGTAATAAGTTGCCCAGTTCTTTATTTAAAGCTGCAATAGTCATTTCTCCCCTCACTTGTTCCTGTTTTATGCGTTGTGATGCAATAATCACAGCCGAATTACTGGGATTCATAGTTGTTCTGGCTTTATATAGATTTGTTTGGGCAGTTTTGAAAGCCTGTTGTTTATCATCCCACAGACTTTGGGCATTATTCTTGGCACTTTCTAATTTCGCTCGCGCAGATTTTATTGCCTGTTGTTTTTCTTCTAGAAGACTCGCAGGAATAGCACCAGAACTGGCGATCGCTTGTAGTCTATTTCTTTGAATTATAGCGAGGTTTAAAGCAGTTTCTGCTTCTTGGATAGTAGATTTGAGAATTCCCTGTTTTTCTAGTCGTTGTAGTTGGGATTTGGCAAATTGAAAAGCAATTTCTGCTTGCAATAATTCTGCATTTCCCTTAATCCGTTGATCATCAAAATTACGTTGAGTTCCCATAAATTCCGATTGTGCAGCAAAAATTGTCTGCTCATTTAAATTAGTCTGATCTAGAATTTGGTTACGAATTTCATTGAGCTGAGAGTCAATTTCTAGCAGTTGTAATTGAGATTTTTGAATGCTATCTTCTAATTGTTTCTTTTGGGTTTGTAATTGAGAATCATCAACAAAAGCCATGCTATCTCCTTGACGAACTACTTGATGATTTTGCACTAAAATTCTTTGCACTTCCCCAGAAATAGCTGACTCAACTAATTTGATTTCTCCCACCGGTCTAATAGTACCACTTACTTTAACGGTTGTTTTATAAGTCAGTATAGTTGTTAGAGCTATCCCGACCAAAAAAATAGTCAACATTATCCCCGCACCAATACTAGTCAATCTATGAATTTGAGGGAGAAACTCATTCACTTCAACCGGGTGCAAATGTTCAAAATTTGGATCATCATATCCATTCTCAATACCAGATTGAGAATCTCTTTGATATTGGTATAAAAATTTCACAGTATTTTATGGCAATAATTTACAAATACGCGCCAATACTCAGTAACGTTTAGCAATAGCCATAGATATTTATTGACCAAAGGTCATCTTTGTTAACTCTTATGATTTCCATCTAATAATATAAACATAAGCACTATTGCTCAGGAATTCATAAATCCGAGGATAGACTTTAGAAAGCGAAAGGGAGGAAATGGAGATTCTATTGGTTAGAGAAGTACCTCACTTGTTTGAGATCTGGAGTTTAGACTAAAGAAGTTGGGTTGAGGAATTCCCTAATATTTGATAATAACTGTATATCTCAAGATTATATTCTCCGGTTTAGAATCCATGTTTCCATTGTGGCTGAAAATTGCGATCGCTGCTGGTTGGGTCTTTTTGATCATATTAATTGCTTGGTTAGTCAGTCGGTTTACTCCTAGTCAACCGGAAATCATCCGTAAAATTGTGCATATTGGTAGTGGTAATGTAATTTTATTAGCTTGGTGGTTCCATATTCCTGCTTACGTGGGAATTAGTGCGGCAATTTTAGCTGGTCTAATTAGCGTCATATCATATTTTGTGCCAATTTTGCCTGGAATTAATAGTGTGGGGAGACAAAGTTTAGGCACTTTTTTTTATGCTGTGAGTATTGGAATTTTGGTTGGATATTTCTGGTACTTGCATAAACCAGAGTATGCAGCTTTAGGTATTTTAATTATGACCTGGGGTGATGGACTAGCAGCACTAATTGGACAAAGATTTGGTAAGCACAAGTATTATCTATTTGGCGCGAATAAAAGTTGGGAAGGTTCTTTAACCATGACAGTGGTCAGTTACTTAGTAAGTGTAATTATTTTGTTAGCAACACGGGGAAGTAGTTGGCAAATATGGTTAGTATCAGCGCTAGTATCTATCACTGCCACATTGTTAGAATCCGTTTCCTTTTTGGGGATTGATAATTTAACGGTTCCCATTGGTAGTGCTATTTTGGCCTATGGTTTGACCAGTCAATGATTATGATTTTAACGATATGGTTTTCTCCTTTGGTTAAACGGTGAGAAGCAGTTCACTTTCCTAGGTGAAATATCTGAAAAAACCTCTTGACAAATGCCAAACAATCTGGTGATAATGATCGTTTGTGAAAACTTTACTTTTAATATAATCTCTTGGCTAACGTCATTGTCATAGGTGCTCAGTGGGGCGATGAAGGAAAAGGTAAAATAACCGACCTACTCAGCCGCTCTGCAGATGTGGTGGTACGTTACCAGGGGGGAGTTAATGCCGGTCATACAATAGTGGTGAACGGTCAAACATTTAAGTTGCACTTAATTCCCTCTGGTATATTGTATCCAGATACCGAGTGTATTATCGGCTGTGGGACAGTGATTGATCCACAGGTGTTAATAGGAGAACTCGACAAACTAGAAAAATTAAATATTTCCACGGACAATTTGCGCATATCCCAGACTGCTCACGTTACTATGCCCTATCATAGATTGATTGATCGGGCCTCGGAGGAGCAGAGGGGAAGTCATAAAATTGGCACCACCGGAAGAGGTATTGGTCCAACCTACGCGGATAAGTCAGAACGAACTGGGATCAGAGTTTTAGATCTGATGGATGCTGACGGGTTACGAGAACAGTTGGAATGGACAATAAACTATAAAAACGCAATTTTAGAGAAGTTGTATAATCTTCCTCCCCTGGATCCAGAACAGGTTTTTCAGGAGTATTTGGGTTATGCCAAAAGATTACGTCCTTTTGTGGTTGACACCTCGGTGAGAATATATGACGCGGTGCAAAAACGACGTAATATTCTGTTTGAAGGTGCTCAGGGCACTCTTCTGGATTTAGATCATGGAACCTATCCCTATGTTACCTCTTCCAATCCTGTAGCTGGAGGAGCTTGTGTGGGTACGGGTGTGGGACCAACAATGATAGATCGGGTAATTGGGGTCTCCAAGGCGTATACTACCAGAGTGGGTGAAGGACCATTCCCCACGGAACTCCAGGGGGAAATTGGTGATTTGTTAGCCAGTCGGGGCGCAGAATTTGGCACTACTACGGGAAGAAAACGTCGCTGTGGTTGGTTTGATGCGGTAATTGGACGTTATGCTGTCCGTATTAATGGGATGGATTGTATGGCTATTACTAAACTAGATGTTCTGGATGAGTTGAAGGAAATTAAGGTTTGTGTAGCTTATGAAATTGATGGTCAACGGTGTGAACATTTCCCCACTAGTGCCCGTCAGTTCTCCCGCTGTGTTCCCATATATCAAACCTTACCTGGATGGCAAGTTTCTACTACAGAATGCCGTAGATTAGAGGATTTGCCTAAGCAGGCTTTGGAATATCTGAGATTCCTAGCGGAGTTGATGGAAGTTCCGATCGCGATTGTTTCCCTAGGAGCAAGTCGTGATCAGACTATAATTGTGGAGGATCCAATCCACGGCCCAAAACGGGCTTTATTGCAACCCAATGGTACACCAGTTGCAGTTTAGCAGGAACAGTGATTGGTGATTAATTGATAACTAATTGACAAGTTAAAACTAGTATGGCACTGACAGTAGAATCTCAAAAACGTCCAGAAGGCATTAAACCCAAAGCTTTACGCCGTTCTGGTTTAATCCCCGCCAATTTGTATGGACATAACGGTACTGAGTCAATTTCCTTGGCTGTGGAAGCTAAAACAGTTGACCGCTTACTTAAACAAGCTGCACCTAATAAGACGGAAATTGAACTGAGTATTCCAGATCTTCAATGGACTGGTAAAACTGTTCTGAGGGAAGTTCAAGTTCACCCAGCTAAGGGAACTCCCTATCATTTGAGTTTTTTTGCAGCTAAGAGTTAAGCAGTCTTGAATCCTCGTGCTGCAGGTACGGGGATTCTTGAAAACTAAATATAACTTCAATGGAAACTACAAGTCTTGAAAATTTAGTTGATCAGATGTTACAAGCGGAATTTTATCCTCACCCTGTAACTCAACCTATTCAAGTCATTCAAACTCATATCTCTTGGGTAGTTTTGACAGGCAATTATGTCTATAAGCTGAAGAAATCTGTTAACTTTGGTTTTTTAGATTACTCAACTCTGGATAGGCGCTTACATTTTTGTCAGGAAGAATTACGCTTAAATCAACGTGGTGCCAGTAAGTTATATCTACAAGTTGTACCCATTACCTGGAGTGGTGGAAAATACCATTTGGAGGGAAAGGGTGAAATTGTGGAGTATGCAGTGAAAATGCTTCAATTTCCTGAAGATGCTTTATTTAGTCAGCTACTCTCCCAAGGTAAGTTAAATCAGCTCCATCTACAAGAACTAGGAAGGTTGCTGGCTGACTATCACACTAAATGTCTTACCAATGATTATATCAGTGGTTTTGGTCAAGTAGGGTTAGTGCGGTCAGCTATTGATGAGAATTATATTCAAACATTAAAATATATTCAAAAATATAGTGGTGGACCCCAAACTCAGTCCAGATTTGAAGAAACAAAAGCCTATACAGATAAGTTTTGTCAGCAGTATTCGGAATTATTTGCCAGCAGAATCGCCCACCAACGCATCCGTGAATGTCATGGAGATTTACACTTAGCAAATATTGCTCTGTGGAATGAAGAAATTATCCTTTTTGACTGTATTGAATTTAATGAGACCTTTCGCTTCGTGGATGTTATGTATGATGTGGCATTTACAGTCATGGATCTGGAGACAAAAGGTCGAGAAGATTTAGCAAATACCTTTTTAAATACTTATGTTGAGGAAACCGGAGACTGGGAGGGTTTACAAATACTACCTTTATATTTAACTCGTCAAGCTTATGTCAGAGCTAAGGTAAATTCATTTCTATTAGACGATAAAGCTATAGGGTCAGAAACTAGAGCGATCGCATCCCAAACAGCTGAAAAATATTATCAACAGGCGTGGAAATACACCCAACCCAGACAGGGAGAATTAATATTGATGTGTGGGTTATCTGGTTCTGGTAAAAGTACTACTGGGAGGTATTTAGCTGCTAAACTGGGGGCGGTTCATTTACGTTCTGACGCGGTGCGAAAACATCTGGCGGGTATTTCTCTTAGGGAGCGGGGTAGCAATGAAATATACACTCCAGAAATGACTCAAAAGACCTACAATCGGTTGTTAGTATGGGGAATTACACTGGCTAATCAAGGTTGGTCTGTGATTCTGGATGCTAAATATGATCGTAGGTATTTACGTCAACAGGTAATTGATCAAGC
The DNA here is from genome assembly GCF_001432185.1 of Cylindrospermopsis sp. CR12. NCBI lineage: Bacteria > Bacillati > Cyanobacteriota > Cyanophyceae > Nostocales > Aphanizomenonaceae > Cylindrospermopsis > Cylindrospermopsis sp. CR12. The sequence continues at coordinate 70,629 of NZ_LMVE01000081.1, forward strand.
AAATAAACATCAACTACCTGCAAAAATTGTTTACTGTACTGCACCATTAGAGGTGTTAGAGGAACGTATACTACACCGTAGTAATGATATTACTGATGCTACTCCCGAATTATTAGCAAGTCAAGTTGAGCAATACGAAGTATTTACGGAGGAGGAACTACCATACATTATGGTAGTAGATACTACTCAACCTTTGGCTCAACAGATTAGTGGTAAATTTAGATAAGTTAAAGCTAGATGAGAGTGATGAAATTATGGCATCCAACAAAAATATCCTCAGCGAAATACTGTCCACATCACCCAACTTTTTTTCTCAATTCGTGTTTGGGTTTTTATTAGCTGCGATTTCCAGGTTTGCGGGAGCTTCTTTAATTCTATGCGTATTTTTGGGAATTGTGGGTGGTTTAGCTTTAGGTTGGTTCACTATTGCTAACGAGAATAACGAAACAATTCCCAATGTTGCTGCTAATGATGGTATTGATGCTGCGCTGAAATACTGTTTAGTTTTCATGTTTAGTTTTTTGTTTATAGGTTATTCTGCTCCTATTAGTATTTTGTTTGGTTGTCTAGCTGGTTTAGGTGGAGGTTGGATTATTGCTTGGTGGAGAAGCAAGGAATTAACCGTCACTCAAATTCAAGATGATTTAGTAGAGGATGATGATCTTGAACAATCAGATACTAGAGTTACTAAGCGGAAAAAAAGATTACCTGTTCGTCGGTTACGTCGTCCTCCCGGAAGTTTCACTTTTCGATTTTGGGAAAAATAGGTAACTTTTTGCCCAACCTTTGTTAAACCACAATATACCAACTATGTTTTTATATCTTTCTAAACTACTACCGCTGTTTTTTTATCCTTTGGGGTTAGCTAGTATAAGTTTAGTTATTGCCCTGATCACCCTATGGAAACGTCCTAAAATTGCAGCGGGTTGGATTGGGATATCCTTAGCTATAGTAATCATATCTGGTAATGGGTGGGTATCTAAAAGTTTGGTTGCATCCCTGGAATGGCAAAACATCCCCCTGGAAAAAATACCCCAAGCTGAAGCGATTGTGGTTCTGGGTGGTGCTACCAAACCAGCTGCTTGGCCTCGTTCCACAGTAGACTTGAACGAGTCCGGAGACAGGGTAATCTATGCTGCTCAACTCTATGGACAAAAAAAAGCACCTTTGATTATTTTAAGTGGTGGACGTATTGATTGGCGTGGTGGTGGAACACCAGAATCAGCGGATATGGCTACTATTCTCATATCTCTAGGTATTCCTCCAGAAGTAATTATTGAGGAACCAAATTCCTTGAATACTTACGAAAACGCCGTCAATGTCAAGAAAATCCTGGAAAGTCGGGGAATCAAAAAAGTGTTATTGGTAACCTCAGCCATGCACACACCCCGGTCTCTGAAAATTTTTCAACGTCAGGGTGTGGAGGTAATTCCCGCTCCCACGGATTTTATTGTCAGTCGGAGTGACCTAGAAGAACTAATTGCTACTCCTAAGTCCACCATATTAAATTTGTTCCCCAATGCTGACAATTTAAATGATTTTACCAACGCTTTAAAAGAATATATTGGTTACTTAGTCTATGCTCTGCGTGGTTGGTTATAGAATTACTGGTGGATTGACGCTCCCACAATAAACTCCGCATTGCGTAAGGATGAGGTTTTCTGTTATCATCTATTTTATGGCGTGTAACAGTTGAGGTTTAATGACTGATTATTTCCCAAGCAATTTACCGTTAAAATCAATTCCACACAGCAAAAAGACAGTAAACACCCCAATGGTGGAAACTGGAGATAGCAGTGGAAAATTAGCCTTCACCATAGCACAAGCAGCATCAGAACGTAAAGCAGGCGAAATTTTACTGCTCAAGGTAACAGATGTCTCCTACCTGTCCGATTATTTTCTGGTGATGACTGGTTATTCCAGGGTCCAGGTTAGGGCCATCTCCTCTGCTATAGAAGAAAAGGTGCAAACGGAATTACAACGTCGTCCTTTGCGCACAGAAGGAAAAGGGGAAGGTAGTTGGGTGTTACAAGACTATGGGGATGTGATTGTTCACATTATGATGCCCAAGGAACGAGAATTTTATAATTTGGAAGCGTTCTGGAGTCATGCAGAGCATATTCCTTTAGAAAACCCTAAAGACCTTGAGGATGATCCAAATGATAAGATCTTCGGTTGATAATTGTCCAGTTCCCATTGAACAGCAACCGCTCCACGAGTACGAGGAATTAAAAAATTCCTGGTTTTTTGGGGAGAGTACCCTAGGTTCGCGTGGTTACCTGACCAGAATTTTATGGATTTGGGGTTGGTCTTGGTTGATAGCTGGTCCGGTTTCAGCTTCTAGTTTCCCTGTAGAAAAGCATATATTTCATTTTATCCTTTGTGGTACTGCTATTGCTAGTCTAGTGGTGGTTCTGGTACTAATCAGGTTGTATCTAGGTTGGTTCTATATAAAAGACCGCCTTTACAGTGCCACGGTCTTATATGAGGAATCTGGCTGGTATGATGGACAAATATGGCATAAGCCACGGGAAATTATTGATCGAGATCGTTTAATTGTGGCTTATGAAATTAAACCCATTTTGGGACGCTTACAGATGACCTTTGGCGTGGTGGCTATTTTATATTTCACTGGCATTTTGGTCTGGAACCTGTTCTAGTTACCAAATCCGGGGAAGTAATTCTCCCCCGTGACTGATCACAATTACAATTTAGACCCACACTGGGAACAAAAATTATGAGTGGAAGAGTTTTTGGTCCCACAATGGTTACAATACGTTGATTCTACTACTGTGGTTGGTCCTGGTTTGGGTAACCCGAACATTTGGGCATTGCTCTTACCAGGTGCTACCATGGGATAGCAGTTTTCGTCTTTAGTGACATGAACGTTAACCACTACTGGACCCTTATGCTCTAACATTTCTGCTACTTTTTGTGATAACTCTTCTTGTTTAGTAATCACCATGCCCTTAATGCCATAAGCTTGCGCTAAAAGCTCAATATCAGGCATTCCTACTTCCATATTAGAACAGGAGTACCTCTCACCATAGAAGGCCTCTTGCCATTGTCTTACCATTCCTTGCCAACCGTTATTTAAAATTACGGTCTTGACATTTATGCCATATTGTGCTAAGGTTCCCAGTTCTTGTAAACACATTTGGAAACTGGCATCACCACTAATACAAATGACCTCTTCTTCAGGAAAGGCTACTTTGGCTCCCATAGCTGCGGGTACGCCAAAACCCATGGTGCCTAAACCCGCACTAGAAATCCACCGTCTTGGTCCATTTTTGAGGAATTGGGCAGCCCACATTTGATGTTGTCCCACATCGGTGGTGTAAATGGCGTTGGGAGCTTGTTTGCCAATTTCCACTATTACTTCTTGGGGGGAAATGCTATCAGGGTAGTGGGGAACAATGAGAGGGTAATCTTGTTTCCAACGACCAATTAGGTTTAGCCATTCCTGATTGCGATTATGGTGATTGTGATGATTGTTATGACATCGCCTCAATAGGTCTTCTAAGACGTTTTTCACATCCCCAACTATGGGAACTTCCGGAACTCGGTTTTTGCCCACTTCCGCTGGGTCAATATCAATGTGAATTACTTTCGCATGGGAAGCAAATTCATCCAGTTTTCCTGTTACTCTATCATCAAATCTTGCCCCTACACAAATTAGTAGGTCACAGTCTGTTACGGCAAAATTAGCGTATGCAGTTCCGTGCATACCTAACATTCCCAAGGACAGGGGATGATGTTCGTCAAATGCACCAATTCCCATCAGGGTGGTGGTGACTGGGATATTAAATAATTCCGCCAGTTCTTTGATTTCTTTATGGGATCCAGAGGCGATCGCTCCTCCACCGACATACAAGAGTGGTTTGCGACTTTCTGTGATTAGTTGAATAGCGGCATTAATTTGTCTAGGATTGCCCTTAACTGTGGGGCGATATCCCGGTAATTTAACCGAACCTGGTTCCACTGGGGTATAGTCAAATTTTTCCAGGGCTACATCCTTGGGAACGTCTATGAGAACTGGTCCAGGTCTACCCGTACTAGCTAGATGAAAGGCTTCAGCCACAATTCTGGCCATGTCCTTGGGATCCCGCACCACGTAAGAGTGTTTGACTATGGGCAAGGTAATACCATAAATATCTGTCTCTTGGAAAGCATCAGTACCAATAGCGGGTCTGGGTACTTGTCCAGTGACAATTATCATGGGTATGGAGTCCATGTAGGCGGTGGCAATACCTGTTACTAAGTTGGTAGCTCCCGGTCCGGAAGTACCAAAACATACCCCCACCTTGCCCGTTGCACGGGCATAACCATCCGCAGCATGGGAAGCACCTTGTTCATGACGAACTAGAATGTGTTTAATACTACCTGTTTCTTCTACTTTATACAGGTCATCATAAATAGGAAGTATAGCTCCTCCGGGATAACCAAAAATATACTCCACTCCATGACGGAGTAGACTATCCAACAGAGCAAAACCACCGGTTGCTCTTATGGGTTGGGTCCAGGAGTGGGAGATAGGAGCAGACTTGCGCTTTTCAGACTGTGAGGAATTGATTTGAGAAGGCGATCGCACGATTAACCTCAAAATATAACTAAAATTAAGCCTGGATTTTGTATTTAGGATACCATTTTAATTGAAAAACCGACACTTTATTTATTCTCTAGTATTTTGCCAGGTCCACAGGCCAATTATAGCCACAGTGAGACTCATGCCAAACAGAAATAAAGATAAACCCAGAGCATTCACCAGTTTAGTAGTAATTAGTAGGGGGAAGGAAAGGGCAATATTCACGGCGTGATTTTGAAAGCCAAATACCTTCCCGTGCATAGATGGGGGAGTATATTGTTGAATTAGGGTTTGCATGGGCACGTTAACCAGGGATGCTCCTAGACCCAGGAAAACACATAGAAATAAACCCCAGGGAAGGTTATAGGTGAAAATAAACATTCCCAATGCCAATGCCATAAATATAAACCCAATTAGGGGTAAGGGTTGATGATCTAGCTGTTGACTAAAATGCCCAATTATTGCTGCGCCCAGAACCATACCTACACCAGCTGCAGCTACGAAAAAACTAAAATCTGTTTGTTCTAATCTTAGTCTGTTTGCTAGTCTAATGGATAATTCCAGTAAAGATGCAAAAACGCAGTATAGAGCTACAATCTGAACCATAGCATTCCATACCAAGCGGTTTGTCCTGAGATATTGCCAACCCTGTAAAAATTCTGCCACCGGGTTGACTACAGAAGTGTGACGCTGTTCTCGAAACTGGATGGGTAGCATAATAGCAGCAGATAGCAAGTATAATAAACCCACCAGTAGTTCTTTACCAAACTCAATACCAATATGTTCCGCCTCATTTAAAATAGTAGAGCCTAAGGCGTAACCCACTATTAGTGCACCCATCATGGTACTACTAAATAGAGCATTAGCTGCCATCAAGTTCTCTTTTTTGACCATAAGAGGTATGGTAGCTTGTTCCGCTGGGGCAAAAAATTGAGTAACCGAGGAAATACCAAAATTCAGTGCTAATAGAATCCCCAGCTGTCGAGGCAAGAACGCTATACTCAGTGTTAATACACCGCGAATGACATCGGAACCAATCATAATTAACTTCTTGGGCATTCTGTCAACAATTACACCACCAACCGAACCAAAGAATATTGCTGGTAGGGTAAATGCCATATACAGATAAAACCTTCCAGTCCCCGATGATAAATGGGGAGGTAAGTATTTTTTCTCCAATAAATCAATCATTAGTATTAATAATACCTTATCAGCTAACTGGGATATTAGTTGACCAATCCACAGCAGCATAAAATTGCGGTTTTTGACCAGGGCACTAAAGCCTTGATTAATTGCAGTAGGTTCCGTGGGAAACATGAGAATTGTTTGATTGGTGATTGGCGAAAATCAAGACCCAAGGTTTAACCTCCATGGTCGGTTTACTCATAACTTACTATCATAACTTTTTAGCAGCAAATGTAAAAATTCCGTTGCACTCAGGTAGGTTGGACACCCGAAAAACCCTGTGGATAGGTTTTGCCAATAACCTTGCACTTTTCCCGGTGATCCCCACATTGACAAGTGTTCCACTGGTGGATCTGCATAGAAATTATCTTGCTTACTACCCAGAATAGCAGAACTCCAATGGGTAAAATAATCATGACTCAGACGATGAATGGGGAAATTACCACCTACCGGAACCCCCCACCCATCTATAGCTATCAACGCTTTTACATTTCCACCCCGCATTTGCCATTTGATAGCAGCACCCATCGCTCCCACCACACCCGCACTAAACCCAATGAATATCACCGGTAATTCTAACCTATTCCCCAGGCGATCGCCCAGAAACAGTAAAATATGAAATGTTGATAAGGTTAAAATTCCCTCCTCGGGAAATACTAACATGTTATCCATCTGTAGATTGTTGAGATTATTTTCCCCTACAGACCATAAATCCTCGATGAATCTTTGAGTTAATTCCCGCTGATGAATTCCAGGACAGATTACAATTTGCATAACTTCACCCCTCGTCTCCAGTTTTTTGAGAGTATGTATATTTTTATGTGCAACAGTATCCTATCCCCTGGGATAGGATAATAATGGTTGGGGATATAAGTATAGATTGTGATCTTTGGCTTTGATGATTTTTAAAATTGACATCAAAAGTCCCAAGATGATTCCACTAAAATATTGAGGTAATTATTGTGGTTGTAACACCAGAAAAACTACAACATACTCACGACCATCTACCAAACCATGACTCCATAGCGGTATTACTAATGGGTTATGGTGAAGTGGAGAGTTATGAGGATTTTGCTAATTATAATGAACAGGCTTTAAATCTGCTCACTGCCAAATTTGCACCCGTCCCCACTTGGATCTATCCTCCCCTAGCTAAACTTTTGGCATTATTTGACCGTCATGAATGGGGACATACCCATCATGATTTTATTTCTCCTCACAACGCTATTTTTGAAAAGCAGCGAGCAGGGATTGAACACGAATTACAACATAAGTGGGGTAATAAGGTTCAAGTTTTCAAAGCTTTTAACTTTTGCGCTCCCTTTTTGCCTGGACAAGTTTTAGCTGAGATTAAAAATCAAGGCTTTGAAAAAATCTTAATCTATCCCTTATTGGTAGTAGACTCTATTTTTACCAGTGGTATAGCCATTGAACAAGTTAATAACGCTTTAGCAGAATTATCGGATGGAGAACAACATTGGCTCAAGGGAACGCGTTATATTCCGTCATTTTACAATGAGCCAGAATATATAAGTTTAATGGCAAGACTAGTAGAGGAAAAAGTTAGTAGTGATTTGGCGACTAATTATTTACCCTCCCAAATTGGCATTGTACTGCTCAATCATGGTTGTCCACACAAAGCCAAAGGATTCACATCAGGAATTGATGAAAGTCAAATTCTCTATGAGTTAGTCAGGGAGAAATTAATTCACCGTTATCCCTTAATTTCTGTGGGTTGGTTAAACCACGACACACCTCTAATTGAATGGACTCAACCCAATGCTACTCAAGCTGCCAAAAATTTAATTCAATTGGGTGCTAAAGTGATCATATTTATGCCCATTGGTTTTGCCACAGAAAATCATGAAACTCTGTTGGATGTACACCATATAATTCATGATTTAGAGAAACAGTATTCTGGTCTAGACTATGTGCAAATGCCTTGTGTTAATGACCACCCACAATTCTTAAAAATGGCTGCCGGTTGGGCTAACACCCAGATTAGCGAGTTGATGAAGGAAGCAGGACAGGAAGTAAATCTTCAATTGTCCACCCATCATCACCATCACCACTAAGTTGGGAAACGGGGAGATAGGGGATTTGAAAATGCCAGGAACCAGACTTGAACTGGTGACACGAGGATTTTCAGTCCTCTGCTCTACCGACTGAGCTATCCCGGCTAGGTTTGTTTATTGCTCACATTAGATAACCATAACAAAGTTATAGTTATTTGTCAAGGGGGTTTCAAAGAAATTTTTTCATAAGAAAATTGTTGTATAATACCCATAAAATAGCGATCGCCATCTATCTCCTATTACATCCCCACGGAATTTTTTTCAGGGGGAGTTGACTATTGTCTCTTGGACATAATACTCTGACAATGGAAATTTGTGTCTTATATTTAATTCCACTCACTAGTATTTGATATTCACGAGCGATCGCTATTCTTTGTAAGGAGGCACAATTATTTGTAGAATGGGTTACCCATAATGACTCACTACAAAACCAGTCGGTTTTCAACCGACTTAGGCTTTGAGACAATGAATTCCCTGTCTCCCCCACAGACAGTCTCCAGGTAAGGGTTAATTCAACCAATTATGGTTAATCCCGTAGAGATCACTTCGCAATCGCGTTTATATATATCCTGT
>NZ_LMVE01000081.1:79054-79912 GCF_001432185.1 Cylindrospermopsis sp. CR12
ATTTGTAACACTACTAATATTTGATATTACCCCCCCTTCGCGAAAGAGCGATCGCTCTTCCTTCCATCTCCTAGCAGGATTTTTTCCATCTTTGGTAGTCCCATAAAATAGCGATCGCAATTAATTTCAAGTTAGGAATCTAGGCGCCGATTTTTTTCTCCATGGGGGGAGTTGACTATTGACCCTTGAACCTGATACTCTGATAATGGAAATCCGTGCACTTTTTTCGCGAATGCTTACACTCCATTATACTCAACCCTCATAATACCACATTTCTACCCCTTCGACCATAAAAAAACTTATCTCATATATATGAATTTAGGTGTTAATACAATTGTGCAACCGTTTTTTAGCGTTATTAACAATAAGCTTACTTCGCAATCGCGTTTACATATATCCTGTGGGTTTGTTGGGTTTCGTTCCTCAACCCAACCTACGTGAATCTTATATTTAATTCCACATCCCGCTGGTGTTTCAACACTACTAATATTTCATATCTCCCGCGAGCGATCGCTATTCCACTCACTAGTATTTGATATTCGGGAGCGATCGCTATTCCTTGTAAGGAGGCACAATTATTTGTAGAATGGGTTACCCATAATGACTCACTACAAAACCAGTCGGTTTTCAACCGACTTAGGCTTTGAGACAATGAATTCCCTGTCTCCCCCACAGACAGTCTCCAGGTAAGGGTTAATTCAACCAATTATGGTTAATCCCGTAGAGATCACTTCGCAATCGCGTTTACATATATCCTGTGGGTTTGTTGGGTTTCGTTCCTCAACCCAACCTACGTGAATCTTATATTTAATTCCACATCCCGCTGGTATTTGTAACACTACTAATATTTGATATCTC
>NZ_LMVE01000082.1:0-11053 GCF_001432185.1 Cylindrospermopsis sp. CR12
AAACTCAACGTGCAGAACGTGAAAGACTTCTCAAAGAGCAGGAAACTCAACGTGCAGAACGTGAAAGACTTCTCAAAGAGCAGGAACAAATAAAGTATCAAACCTTGCTATCACAATTAAAAGCTAAGGGTATTGATATTACTGCACTCGAATAAACTATTACCTGCACCAGAATACCCTTGGGAGGTTTTTAAAAACTAGAGTTTATACTAAAGAGCGATTGCGAAGCACTCCCTGCGGGATCTCGCCTGTTTACACTAGGAGCTTGAAATTAACCAACTCTAGCTTTCACCTTCTACACAAATAAACTACCCACTGCTATATTTCCTAAACCCGGTAAACTACCACTATATCCCGTCAGATTAATCACCAAATCTGTAGCAGGATTAAACCCTCCTACCCCATCATTCACTATTAAATAAGTGCCACCTATTCCCTGTGCTGTTGACACAACCAATGCTGCACTGTTAGTCCCCAAACCTTGATTTCCATCTAATGCTCCATTCCCATCAATAAATACACTATCCACCAAGCTACTCAGTGTACTAGCACTGTTATTGCTAGCACGGGTTAATACACTGGGTGACACTCCATTCACCCTTATCTTGTCCTTGCCAAATTGAAAATCCCCTATTCTATCTGGTTTACCGACTACAGAATCCCCAAAGTTAAACACAAAGGCGTCATTTCCTTGTAGTCCTGTCAGCACGTTTTGACCACTGTTTCCCGTGATTACATTGTCCTTCCTGTTACCTATGCCATTGATATCCTCCGTACCAGAGAGGGTTAAGTTCTCTATTTGCGATAGGGAAGCTAGATTATAGTTAATACTGGAAAATACAGTGTCGTTACCTTCGTTGGGTAGTTCAATAATCACCACACTCGCACTATTTACCCTAATAATGTCATCCCCTTTTCCTGGCATTATCGTGGTTTGACCCATGGTGGCATTTATATCATCTCCTTGGTCTGTGCCAGATCTTACCTTGGGTTGATTGTCATCATTATTAATGGTTCCCGTAGCAGTCGCTGTAGTAATGGTGGCATTGGTGGGACTAGAGAGAGTAACGGTAAACCCTTCATCTGGTTCAACCGTGCTGTCTCCCGACACATTAACCGTAATAGTTTGAGTGGTGTCACCTGCGGCAAAACTCACCGTATCACTTGGTAGTGTGCCGTTAAAATCTGTGCCATCAGCTTGATTAGCGCTAGACCCGGTTACTGCCCAATTAGCGCTGCTATTACTGGTAGTATTACCACTGCGGGTAACTGTGAAGGTAAAAGCTCTTGTACCAGAATTACCTTCAGTTTGGACAGCGTTGGTAGAGGCGATCGCTAAGCTAGGAATGACTTGGTTATTACCAAAGTTAATATCTGTTTTTATTTCACCACCCACCAAATTAACCGTGTGAACTAGACTTACAGTATTGGGAGACGGGGAAGAATTGCCCTCCCCATTACCACTTGAGTTACTAGTATTGGGATCGGGAATAATGCCCTTAAAGCTCAAAATCCCTTCTGCCAGTTTCAGTGCATTAATACGGGGAAAGGTAAGTCCTGTATTTACCACATTATCATTTTCATTATCCCCATCCATAATCAGATCACCGGTAGTATGGAGTAAATCCCGGAATTCACTTACACTCAACCATCTTCCTAAAATCTCCTGGGCCATCTCCTGGGCAAGGGTTGCCAATCCGGTAACGAAAGGAACTGCTTGACTGGTTCCTCCCATAGTCACTGTCCCCCCAGTGGCGCTGGCCCCCTTTATCAGGATACCCGGGGCAAAAACTTCCTTTAATAGATCATCTCTTTGAGAGAAACTGGCAATTTGATCCACACTAGTGCTGTAGTCAATGGCTCCACCAGTAAAGGATTTAGATTCACCAAAGTTGCCTGACCAAACTGCACCCACTGGAACCACATTCGGATCTATGGCTGGGTAGGCTAACCCTTGTACACTATTAAATTGGTAGAAACTATTTCCTGCAGCAGCTGAAATAATCACATTCTGGTTGGCGATCGCTGCTAATTCATCACCGATACCGTAACGTCCAGTAGCAGTTGTCCAATTTTGGCTATCTCCAATAGAGAGATTAACGGAGGCAATATTGTAGGTATTAGCGTTAGCATTAACCCATTGCAGAGCTTTTTCGAGATCAGCAAAGGAACCAGAACCGTTATCCTGAAAAACTTTAAGAACAATTAGGTTGGCATCAGGGACTACAGAGGAAACAATACTAGCTACATGGGAACCATGATTGTTTTTATCGCTGGCATTATTGTCATTATCGGCAAAATCGTATTGATAAATAATTTTGTCGGCAATGTCATCGTTGTTGGCATCGGGGCCAAAAAAGGGATGATTGAGGTCAATACCTGAATCGATAATCACCGTGCTATAGTTTTTGCCCTTAAAGTTGAGGAAACGAGGGTCTTGCCACAGTTGATCCAGGGAAATGAGAGATAAGGCTTGAGTATCTCCTGTAGCATCGATGGTTGTTCCAATATTTTCTAATAGAGGGGTAATAGAACTGGGAGATTCATCATCCAAAATGGTTACTGTTGCTGTTCCTTGCTCCCCGATAAGTGCTCCCCCTGTGGGGTTAGTGAGCTTAATGGTAAAGGTTTCATTGCCTTCCATTTTGCTATCATTGCGAATATTGATTGCGTTGGGATTACCAAGAATCGCATTTTGAACGGTAATTAGTTTATTGGTTTCATTCTTTGCAAAGGTAAGGGTAAAAGGAACATGACTAAAATCATTATTAACAGAACTAGCTGCGCAGCTACAACCTTTAGCACTACCATCTAAAAAGTTGAGGGTCACAGTTACTGAATTGGACACATCACCTGTGCGTGTTAGCCAAAACTCTGTAAGTGAAGTGCCATCTTCTTGAACAAGATAATTAGCACGATTAAAGTTAATTAAGCTAGACTCTGATACACTTAGAAATTCTAGAGTGGGAATGGCTAACGCCACATCGGATGCGGTAGTTGTAATATTCAGAATGGGATAGGTTTGTTGCCAACCCTCTTGGACAATTTGGGCAACTGTATAGGTTCCGGGGCGGAGATTATCAAAGGTGTAGTTACCGTTAATATCAGTTTGGGTGGAAGTTTCTCCTGTGTCAAGTTGTCCATTATTGTTAGCATCTAAATAGACAGTCCAACCCGACAAGCCTGGTTCACTGTTATTAACTGCATTGCTATTCACATCATTCCATACCGTACCTTGAATTTCTGCATCGTTATCTTGAATCCTAACATTAACATTACTAATGATAGCATTATTATAATTAGTATCACTACTAACAACAGTGTGATTAATTGTATCGCTATGGTTACCCTCTGTGACAGCATCCTCAACTGCGGTAACAGTAATTGTTTGGGGGGTATTCCAGTCAGTAGGGGTAAAGGTAAAGGAGGTTTGATTAACAGTAATTTGAGTCCCTTTTGTCAAGGTAACAGTGACATCACCGGTGGGTTGAGTTTTTAGGACTAGAGAATAAGTATCCGTACTACCGCCTTCTGTAACACTGGTATTACCTCCAGTTTGAGACAGGGTAAATCCAGGGGAAGGGGGTGCGGTAAGGGTGAAGTTGGTGGTTTTGAGTGCGTCGCCACTATTGCCCGCATTGTCTTGTATACTTGTGGCATCAACTCGTAAGCTATAAGTGCCGGGAGTATTAGTTAAATCTCCCAATCCGTTTATCCGGTAGGTTGTCTCAGCAAGATAAGTAATGGTAACAGTGTCAGAAAGCGTCAAGGCTACACCATCACGGGTAAGGGTTAGGTCACTCTTATCAAAGGTATTGAGGTTAATCGCTTCAGAGAATCGAATATCAATACTATTAACAGGGGTAGGCGTAGAGGTGGGAACGTTGAGGAATTCTGTGAGAACGGGTTGAGTAACGTCAGCAAAGAGGCTCAGGGGTGTTATCGTAGTGTTACCTGCTGGATCTTGTACTTGAATATCCACTTCCCTTGACCCAGGCGAAGGCAAAGTTACTGTTCCTAAAAACTGAGTATTGGTAACGGTTGCCTGTTGTAGAACGGTATTGGTGGTTTTGTCGTAGAAGAAGACTTTTAATCCGGTTTCCCCTAATTCACCGCTAATGGTGGGGGATGTGGTATTGACCCGTTGCTGTCCTGACAGGGTCAGCAGTTGCAATGTTGTAGGACTGGTGCTGGAAGGATTTAATGCATTCGTCACCGTAATGTTAGTCGGTGTGGTAGGAGCGGTGGTATCCATTACCCAGTTTTCACTTTGGATTCCTGTCCCCATATTCCCCGACAAATCCTGGATACCACTACCATCAACCGTTAGAGTATAGACTCCCTCCGCTGCTGTAAAGCCAGTCAAGCCATTAATTCGATATGATGTGTCGTTAATGGACGTAACTGTGACATTACTACTAACAAGATTTGTTCCATCATTACGGGTAAGAATGATATCTTGCCAAGTGAAGGTGCTGAGGTCAATTTTTTCAGAGAAGGTGACGGTTAAAGAGGGGACCGGTTGATTGCGTGGGTTGATTAAGAGATTGACAATATCTGTTATTACTGGTGGGGTGGTGTCGGCGTTACCGTCAGAGGTTTTCTTCCAGGTTTCTGTAAGTGAACCGCTACCAAATTTACCACTGGTGTCTTGGATTCCTGTGGTGTTGACAGTGAGTAAATAGTCTCCCTGATTGTTGGTTAGGGTATTTAATCCGCTGATTTGATAACGGTTGGGAGAGAGGGAAACAATGGTGACGGTGGGGTTGATTAAATTTGTGCCATTATTTAGGGTTAAGCTTATGTCATTGTAGTCGAAACTACTGGCTTGAATGGGTTCGGAAAAGTCAACAGTAATGGCGTTAACTGCTGTGGCGCGTGGGTCGGGACTAACATCAATAATATCGATAATGGTGGGTCCACCAGGGGTGTAGAAAACGGTATAGGTGGTGTTTCCGGCGGTGGTTTGGTCAAAGAAGTGGAGGATGTTTTCATAAGTAGGACGACCAGTAGCGGGGAAGGTACGGTCAGTTGTCCAAATATTATCTAACCCAATTTCTGTACCGTCAGACCGCTGGATTTTAACGATGTCGTATTGACTTTTGCTAGGTTCATCTAACCGGAAATAAGTCCAGCCATTTTCGACGGTGGCGCTAATTTGAACAGTTAAATTATTGAGGATGGGGGGTGCATCCACAGTGGCGTTTTTGACGGCTTTTACGGGTGCGGTTCCACCATTGCTAAAGTAGATGATATCGGGGGTGAATTCTGCGTCAAAGGTTTCGTTGACGAGGAAGTCGGGTAAGTTGTCGGGGTTGGAATGATTGACTTGAACTGTGTGAATTAGTTCGTGGATTTTGACTTCCTTTATCAGGGAAAGTTCGGCTTTACCAAGGCTGTTGATATGTTCAAAAGTAGCTTTATAATCGATGAATTTCCCTTGTAGGCTGGATTTGAGTAACCAGTCAGCGACGGCAGTTTTTCCGGCTTTGATGTCCCCGAAGTTGACGGTTAGGGAGGGGGTAACACCTTGTCCGTTGACTTCGGAACCGATGATTTGGAAGTCTATGAGTAAGCCTTTTTCGTTTTCGACGATTTTCGGTTGTCCTGATGTGATTCTCAGGTTTTTTGCGTCTCCTTTTCCTTCATTTCTGATGAGGACAGCGAGGGAGTAGGGGATGGATGTTTCTACAATGTCATCGGTGAAGGGGTCATCGGCGAAGACATCTCGTTGGTGGAAGTAATCCAGGTAAAGTTCGGCTTGGGGATAGACGGTTACGGGACTGGAAAGTAAGGGGACGGTAATAGTTTTACCGTTTTCCAGGTAGGAAAGGATGCCACCAATGTTGTATTGGGTGGGGGTTTCTGGCGCAGCTAAATTGGTGGGAATGAACGTCCATTTGGCGCTACCAACTCCTTCGTTTTGGGGAGTGTTGGGGTTATCTCCGGTTAAGATTCCTGTGCCGTCAACGGCGGTGATATTGCTAAGAATGGGGTCAGTAATGCCAAATTTATCGTTGACAATGTTACCGTTTTGATCTTTGATTTGGAGGGTGACGGCAAGGTTGGTTAGATTGGTAGGGTTGCCGTTTTCAATTTCTAAATTGCCAAGGAATGCAGCACGGGTCATTACTGCTTCTTGGTCGATTTGGATTTTAACTTTGGAGCAGACTTCGCCACTATTATCTAAGGCTTTTTCTAATTCTGTAGACTTTTGTTTAATAGCGTCGATTATATCAGCATATCCTTCTGCATTAGTCTCACTAACTGCTTGTTCTAAAGCATTTTGAAGTGGTTGAATTTGGTCTAAAGCAATAAAATCTTGGCTTTCTCCAACCGGTATATCGCCAGTATTAAACAGTCTCCTATTCCAATAATCGATTGTACGATTCCATCGGTCAATAAACTTGTTGACATGGCTTCCTGTAATTGGATTAGGTAATGGTATATTTAAGAGATCACCTCTTTCTATATCTGAAATTTTTACAGCATCTACTTCACCAAATTGGGTGTAAGTAAGAAAATTCCCAACCCAGTCACTAAATTCAGGGGACTGTGCAGCATCCATCCAAACTTTGTCCCCAAAAAACCCTTGCCAAACTTGATAGGTTTTGAATAATCGTTCAAGAGATAACTGTATATTTTGAACTCCTTGATTTAAAGAAGTTTTGGTGCTACTGACAGAAGTTTGGGTCGAAGGATAACAAATGGAATAAACATCAGTAAAATCATCATATGTTTCCCAAAGATCAACAATAATCTTAATGGGTAATACAGCTCTATTAGCTATTTTAATAAATTTATTTCTATCCCTATTATCCTCATTATCCCTATTATCCTCATTATTATACTCAGAGATAGATTTAATAAAGTCTAGCAGTCCATTTCGTATCAAGTCTCCAGGTTCTCCATTGATAGCATCAGCTGCATCTTTCCAATAAGATAACACATTGCCTATAAAGCTAACCGGGGTTGGCATATAACCCAGTATTTTTATTAAAAGACTAGCTGAAACTTGTGTAATTTTATTGATACAAGGATCACAATCAGCCGACTGTATATTAACCGTGACGGGTGTGAGGTAACTCCTAGGTCCGAAACCACCCTCAGGTCCCCAAACACCACCCCCAGGTCCCCAAACACCACCCCCAGGTCCCCAAACACCACCCCCAGGTCCCCAAGTAGCAGAGCAGTTACCCTCTACATTCAAGACAGGAATAGGAATTGCACGCTCAATTTTTTCCCCAGCACATTCATAGTCATAACTCAATCCCAATGAAATTGAGCAAGGTACTTGAGGTGTGGAAGATGTACTAAGATCACCGCTACTGCTGGGTAAAGTGTCAAAGTCCGCAATACGGGTAATTCTTACCGGGATGGTAATCGAACTTTTAGCGGCTAAAATGTCAACCTCATTAATTAACGGCTCAATCTTATAGAAGGGATGTTCAGGTAAATTTAAGGCAATATCATTCGCTGCAATTAAGCCATGATTAGTAACTTTCATGTCAATTTGCATGACTTGACCTACTCCTTGTAAGTCAATTAAATCAATATGCGCTGGTTCAATAACTACTGTCGGAATTGGAACATCAGTTTCAAACGTCGATTGAATCATGATAGTATATCTATCTTCAATTTCAGTCGGCGTTACTGTCCAAGTGTATTTAACCGTTTGTCTTGACAAAAACGCCTGAATATCCTCTGTTTTTCCTGCACCAATATAGATATTATTCTCATAAGTATCATGATTATCAGCAGTAATTCGCAGTTTATAGTACCCCTCCGCTAAGTCAGTTTTAGATAATATTCCATCCGCATCTTTTTCTGAGGAAATAACGGTTCCTGTAAAGGGATCTAATAGGGTAATTGTCGCATTTTCTAACCTAGGTGAACCTTCTGCAAAGAAGAATAATTCATCCACTACATTAATATTAAGATTTCCTTTCGCTTCCGAAATTGCACGGAAATTAAACGGTAAGCTTAAGGATGCTTCATCCCCAGAAATAACTACATTTCCGTTATAAACTGTTAACTCTTGCGTAGCTGATGGTTGTAATAACAACGAAACTTTCGTTGATTGACCAGGATTCAAGGAAGGTAGCTTAACCGGAGAAGCTGACTTTAACCAAGGCGCATCAGGAAGCAGAATATTTAATTGTCCTGACGCAACCTCACCTTGATTACTAACCGTAAACTCAACTATCGTTTGACCTCCCCGCAACATCGAAGCTTGTAAACTGCTGGTATCTGCAACTAAACGGGGTAACAGTTGGGCTACATCTACTCGTATTGGTAGATTCGCGGTAACGCCTTCAGTGGTACTTAATCCCAGACCAAAATTGTAATAACTCCATTTATCATCCGGGACATTGATACTGTAATTGACCGTGATTTCTTCATTACCCCCTAAACTCGTTTTCTCTGGGGTGACATTGACTGTCCAATCACTTGGCGCACCATTGACTGTAGCAGTTAATCCCGATAATCCTAGATTACTCAGGTTTTGTAGTTTCACTGACCCATTAAAGGTGGTTCCTTCGGTAATCCGTTGGAAAACCTGCGTTAAGAATTGGTCATTTTGTTCAAACCTCATTCTTAAGACAGTAAAACTATCTTCGGGGGTGCTATCTTCACTCGCAAACCCAGGAAAATAAGCATTGATATTATAAGTTCCCGCTTCTCCGGGTAAGGAACTAAATTGTCCGACAAAATTACCATTTCCATCGGTAAACGCATCAAACTCTCGGATATTTCCCTTATTCTCTACCCGGACTTTAACAAATTCATAGGGGACTGGAGAGTTATTGCTATTACTTAATGCTTGTCCCTTGAGAGTTACCGCACTACCCGCGATCGCAGTTTCTGTGTCAGAATAAACTGTACCACGATAAGCTGGGGTGACAGTCACTGGGGTAATTGTTGTATTATTGCTTTCCCCAGTTGTTACCCCTTCATTAACGGTATTTCCGTTATCTGTCACCCCAATTAGGTAATATTGTCCGGGATTACGGGGAGCAAAATAAGTGACTGTGCGATCGTAGGATATTCCGGGTAGGAGATTAGCTGGATTTTCTGTAATTCCTAAGCCAAATTCTCCTAATAAGTTGTCATTCGTGTCTAACTTATTATCGGTTGATAAGTAAAATCGGTCTTTCCAAGTTCCTGTTGCGGGGATAATCCCCTTATTGGTGAGTGTGTAGATGAATTGAGACTGCTTGGTTGTATAAGTTGGGGAGATTCCTTGTAATTGAGTGAGGACTAAATCAGGAACATTAATATCGGTGATTTCTAAGCTATCACTCCCACTATTGAATCCTGTTGCTGAAGCGGTAATTGTTACTGTTTGACTACTATCATTGATTCCGTCACTAATTCCGGTAATAGTGAAAGTGGCTGAAGTTTGTCCCGCAGCAATTGTTACTGTGTTGGGGACTGTTGCTTCAGTGGTATCGCTAGAACTAAGAGTAATAATCAAGTCACTATTGATATCAGTATTACGGGTAAGGGTTGCTGTTGCGGTTCCCGTTTCTGAGATGACATCTTTGTCAATAACGACTTTTAAACTGGGACTTTCGTTATCGATGATATTAATACTAGTGGTTGCGGTTCCCGTATCGGTCGCTAAGTTTGTCCCTGTATAAGTAGGTTTGGCCGTGATGGTAACTGTTTGATTACCATCTAAAACGGTATCATCAACTCCGGTTATTTCAAAGGTAACAGATGCTTGATTAGCGGGAATGATCACAGTCGCAGGGACGGTTACGGCGTTAGTATTGCTACTGGATAGTTGCATCTGTAATGGTTTATCCGTAACGAGATTGCGAGTAACTGTTGCTGTTGCTTTACCTCCATTTTCGCTAATATTGGTGTTCTCAACGGTTAGGGTTAAGGTGACTGCATCATTATCAATAATTGCCAGGTTATCTGAACTACTAACAAATCCTTGCACCGTGGCAATAATCGTGTAGTTTTTTGCTAGTTCAATTAAGGTATCATCAACCGCGATTAGGTTAAAGTTAACTGAATTTGACCTAGCGGGAATGGTTACTGTGGTCGGGACGGTTAGTTGGGTGTTGTCGCTGCTAACGAGGGTTACTGTTAAGGGGTCTATGGTGTCAGTATTTCGGGTGACTGTTCCCTGAATGGTGCTACCTTCGGTGACTTGTTCGCCACTAATATTAACGGTTAAGGTGGGTTTAAAGTCGTTGTCGATAATATTGACAATTGTGTTGTTTTGTGAGCCGATTGTTGCGCCACCCGTTGGACTAGACAGACTGAGATTGAGGGTTTCTGTTGCTTCAAAGATACTGTCATCAATGATGGGGATGGTGACGGTTTTACTGGTCTCTCCGTTGGCAAAGTTGACGGTAATTGGGGTGTTATTGTAATCAGATGGTGCATTTGCTGTTCTATTTGTTAGATTAATTCTGACACCAACCGCGCCATCACTTCCATTAATCCGCGTGAGTGTGACTGCGGTAACGGGGGTTCCATTTTCATTAATGGAGTAACTCCCATTGCTAAATTGAATGACTCCCGGTACTGCGTCATTATCAATAATTGTTAGGGTGGCGGTTTGTTCGGTTCCTAATGTGGCGCCACCTGTGGGATTGGAAAGAGTTAAGTTGACGGTTTCTGTTGGTTCATAAATACTGTCGTCAATGAGGGGGATTGTCACCGTTTTACTGGTTTCTCCATTAGCAAAGGTGACAGTAATGGGTATATTTGTGTAATCGTCTCCTGCTATCGCACTTCCATTACTAGGGGTTAGAATAACGCTAACTTCCCCGTCGCTTCCATTAGTCCGAGTTAATGTAATATTCGCCGTTCCGTTTTCGTTGACGGTGTAGTTACTGCTATTGAGGTTAATGATTCCTGGTTGCGGTAAGTCATCGTTAATGATGGTTAAAACTGCTGTAGTTTGGGTTCCTAAGGTTGCGCCACCTGTGGGATTGGAAAGAGTTAGGTTGACGGTTTCGTCTGCTTCAAATTGGCTATCGTTAACAATGGGAATGGTGACCGTTTTACTGGTTTCCCCATTGGCGAAGTT
>NZ_LMVE01000083.1:0-4816 GCF_001432185.1 Cylindrospermopsis sp. CR12
GTAGTCGGGAGGCACGAACATTAGAAGCCCTAAATGAGTCCATGACAAGTGCAGTAAATTATATTACAGCAGAGGATGCGCTTAATTGGTTCAATCATTGTGGTTTATTTACATGAAAACCGCTGTAAGGTCAGAAAACATTACCACAGGAAATGCTCAAGTAGGAGGAGGATCTATTCCCACTGCAGGTATAGGAAAAGCTATCGGAAAAGATAAACTTGAGCGTTTTGCTCTTGTCAAATTAACAACTAAATTTGATTTAGATGCTAACACGGCCCTGTTCACAATAGCTGCAAATCCAATACACTTCGCTACAGCAGATGGGATTACTGTATTAAATGGCTCTCCTTTAATTGCACTGGTGAATCCAATCACAACAATTCCAGAAAATACCTCTACATCCACAGCAGTCAAGGTTGCTAATCTGAGCATTACCGACGATATTTTTGGCAATAATACAACTAGCTTAAGTGGTTCCGATGCTTCTAGCTTTGAGATTAAGGGAAATGAATTGTACCTAAAAGCCGGAACAAATCTGAATTATAACACCAAAAGCAGCTACAGCGTTATTTTAAGTGTAAATGATGCAAATATTAACAAGGGCGATTCTAAAACTTTTAACCTATCAGTTACACCAGTTACACTACCCACGTTATCTATTGAAGCAACAAATGCCATTCAAAGTGAGGGTAATCTTGGCACAAAATCTTTTAACTTTATCGTAATTCGTAGTGGAAATATTAGCAATGTTAGCAGTGCTAACTGGACAGTGACGGGATTTGGCATCAACCAAGCAAATAACACTGATTTTGTCGCTGGCACCCTACCAACTGGCACGGTAAGTTTTGCAGCAGGTGAAACTAGTCAAACTATTACAGTGAATGTGTCAGGAGATACTAGTGTTGAGCTGGATGAAGAGTTTATAGTCACCCTCTCTACCCCAACCAATGCTACTGTTACCACTGGGACTGCTAGGGGGACAATTACCAATGATGACAATAACCAACCCAAAGTAATATCTGGCACAGACCAAGGAGATATTATAGATGCTACCACTAGGCAGAGTACGGTAATGCCAGGAAAAGGAGATGACATCATTATAGTCAATACTGCTAGTGTGGTGATTATTGAATTACCCAATGAGGGTAATGATACTGTATTTTCCAGTGTCAACTATAACCTAGCTGCTCTCCCGCAAATAGAGAACTTAACTCTCACAGGTACAACAGATATAAATGGTATAGGCAACGGTAAGGACAATGTAATCACAGGAAACAGTGGTCAAAACGTGCTAACAGGACTGCAAGGAAATGACACCTTTGTGTTTAACTTTGGGGATTCCGTAGTGGGTAAACCGGACAAAATAAGGGATTTTCAATTTGGTAAGGACAAGATAAGGGTGAATGGACTGTCACCAAGTGTATTAACCCGTGCTACCAATAGCACTGCTAGTACATTGGATAGCTTAGTGAATAGTGTATTTATTGATGCCAATGGAGCAGAAAGTGGAAATCAGGCGTTCGCGACTAACAGTGCAGCATTGGTGGTGTCAACAGCACAGGGAATAGGTGGCACTTACTTGATAGTGAATGATGGCATAGGGGGGTTTAATCCCGCCACAGATTTGGTGATTAATCTGACAGGATATAGTAGTACTTTACCGAGAGTAGGGAATATAGGAGTGAGCAATTTAAGTTTATTTGTGTAGAGATTTATTGAAATTTTGGTTAATACTAGTGGTAAAAACGTGATACTATTGTTGGTGCGTAGTTGCAATTCCCGCTAGGTTCGCTTTTCTGTGGCGGATTCGCCAAAAAGTTCCCACATTTTTTAGTAGAAGGAGCAGTACTCATGTCTATTGTGTCAAAGATTAACTTGCTTCAGGATAATGCAGGAACTCCTGGGGAGGCATTAACTAGCACTCAACTGGCTAGCGGTACTACATTTTGGGTTGAGATACAGTTACAAGACCTACATATCAATCCATCGGGTATTGTTGGATCACGTCTAAACCTGAAATGGGACCCTAACTCCCTAACAGCTACATCTTTAACAGTTACAAATGGTTTGCCATTGTTAAGGTCAGAAAACATTACCACAGGAAATGCTCAGGTAGGAGGAGGATCTTTTCCTGAAGACAGTATAGGAAAAGCCATCGGAAAAGATAAACTTGAACGTTTTGCCCTTGTCCTACTAACAACCAAATCCAACTTAAATACCACAAGTAGCTTATTTACAATAGTAGCAGATCCAACAGAATTCTCCACAGCAGATGGGATTACTGTATTAAATGGATCTCCTTTAATTGAATTGGTGAATCCAATCACAACAATTCCAGAAAATACCTCTACATCCACAGCAGTCAAGGTTGCTAATTTGAGCATTACCGACGATATTTTTGGCAATAATACAACTAGCTTAAGTGGTTCCGATGCTTCTAGCTTTGAGATTAAGGGAAATGAATTGTACCTAAAAGCCGGAACGGATCTGAATTATAACACCAAAAACAGCTACAGCGTTATTTTAAGTGTAAATGATGCAAATATTAACAAGGGCGATTCTAAAACTTTTAACCTATCAATCACACCAGTTACACTACCCACGTTATCTATTGAAGCAACGAATGCCACTCAAAGAGAGGGAGATACAGGTATAAAAGCCTTTACCTTCACTGTTATCCGCATTGGAGATACAAGTAGTAGTTATACGGACACCAATCCCACATTGGTAACTGCCACCAATTTGGGTGTGATCAATGAGCGAACTTTAAGTATCCTCACCAGTCCAGATACATCATCATTCAGTGTAGGAACTGACCCAGGTTCCAACAATCTAGTTCCAGCAGATGTGGACATGTACCGTTTTGAACTAGGCCAAGCTGGTACCATTAGCTTGGAGACATCTCTTCCGCAAAATGGTGCAGGTATGGATACCATTCTCCGCTTGTTTGATGTCTACGGGAAGGAACTGGGAGGCGATGACGATACGGGACCTGATTTCTACTCTCGCCTCAACGCCTATTTAAAGGCAGGCACTTATTACTTTGGTGTCAGTGGTTATGCCAATTTCTCCTACTCTCTCACTAGTGCCAATAGTGGAGTTGAAGGTAGTAATGGGGATTACGCCATCAAGGTTGCCTTTAATCCCAATGCCACACCCTTTGTGGGCGATCCCAATGGTACGGCAACCGGGGCGCGGGATATAGGTGCTTTAAGTAATTTTGCCCCTGCTGGCGGTGCTGACATTCTTTCAATCA
Source organism: Cylindrospermopsis sp. CR12 (assembly GCF_001432185.1). Lineage (NCBI taxonomy): Bacteria > Bacillati > Cyanobacteriota > Cyanophyceae > Nostocales > Aphanizomenonaceae > Cylindrospermopsis > Cylindrospermopsis sp. CR12. The sequence goes on from NZ_LMVE01000083.1 coordinate 3,257, forward strand.
TTGGACCAGATACGGACTTACCGGGTGTTGATCCCACACCAGACAATCTGATTGCGGTGGGAGATAAAGATGTGGATCTGATCAGGTTCACAGTTAATCCCGGTTTGGTTATCTTCCAAACCAGCAATTACGTGCCTGACTATATTGGGAAATTTGGACAGATACGCGGAAAAGCTTATTTAGACCTGTTAGATTCCGATCGCAATGGAAATTTTGATGACCCAATAGACACTGTGCTGCGTTTATTTGATGCCAGTGGTAATGAGTTAGCCATTGATGATGATAGTGGAGAAGGATTGCTGTCTCGTCTGGAATATGTTTTCACCACAGCAGGTACATACTATTTAGGGGTAAGCGGTTATGGTAACTCCACCTACAACATCAATACCTTGCCTGATGCTGTTGATAGTGACTTAAGCCGTCGCCCAGGTAGTACCGGTTCATCCCAGTTGAGCATCATCCTGCAACCAAACACTGCTCCCCAAAACCCCAATGGTGGAGGTGCCACTACTGCAACAGATGCAGATGGATATATCCACACTAACTTACCCAGTTTTAATCTAACTCAGACTAATACTGGCAGCAGCAACTTCATCTCCCTCCAGCGCAACATTGGTAACGATGATCAGGTGGCGGTTGGTGCAACCGATGTGGATTTTGTGAAAGTCAATTTCCAGGGAACTGGCACAACACCACGTATTCTGACCGCCACAGCCCGGGGAATAGGCACAGGGAAAAGTGCAGTGATGCCTAGGGTCTATGTGTTTAACGGACAGGGCGATCGCCTATCAGCTGTTACATCTAGCAGCAGTACTAATACGGTACAAATATCCCTCAATCCTGACACTGACTACTATGTAGGTGTTGCTGGCTATGGGAACAAAAACTTCAATCCTCTCATTATGGGCAGCGGAACATCCGCTGAAACAGGCAACTACACCCTTGATTTGAGCCTTTCCGGTAGCGGTGCTAACTGGGCAGTTACTGGCTCTAGCACTAACCAAGCAGATGCTACTGATTTTGGTGGCACCCTACCAACTGGCATGGTGAGTTTTGCAGCGGGTCAAACTAGTCAAACTATCACAGTTAACGTGTCAGGAGACACTACAGTTGAACTCGATGAAGGGTTTATAGTTACCCTCTTTAACCCCAGTGGCGCGACTATTACTACAGCAACCGCTACGGGAACTATTCAAAACGATGATGCTGCATTAGCGATCGCATCTACCAATGCCACCCAAACAGAAGGGAGTGCAGGCATAAAAGCTTTTACCTTCACCGTTACCCGCACTGGAGATACCACTAATAGCAGTAGTGCTAACTGGGCAGTAACCGGATTCGGCACTAACCAAGCAGATACCACTGATTTTGGTGGCACTCTCCCAACTGGCACTGTGAGTTTTGCAGCAGGTGAAACCAGTCAAATCATGACAGTGAACGTATCAGGAGACACTATTGTTGAACCGGATGAAGGGTTTACAGTTACCCTTTCTAACCCCACTAATGCCACCATTATTACGCCAACTGCGACGGGAACCATTACCAATGATGACACCCAAG
>NZ_LMVE01000084.1:0-2280 GCF_001432185.1 Cylindrospermopsis sp. CR12
AGTATTATGTATATGATCCAGATAGGATTAGTCTAGAAGTATCCATTAGGGAAAATAACTCATTTAAGGAGATTGAGAATTTTACCACTTGGACCAGTCCAAGATTGAAAATAAGATTTGACATGAGCCAAGATGAATTAGTCATCTATTATCCAGATGGGAGTAAGTTTCTTAGTCCTGTAGAATTGAGTAATTATGCAGAACAAGAAACTCAACGTGCAGAACGTGAAAAATTGCTTAAAGAGCAGGAAACTCAACGTGCAGAACGTGAAAGACTTCTCAAAGAGCAGGAAACTCAACGTGCAGAACGTGAAAAATTGCTTAAAGAACAAGAAACTCAACGTGCAGAACGTGAAAGACTTCTCAAAGAGCAGGAAACTCAACGTGCAGAACGTGAAAAATTGCTTAAAGAACAAGAAACTCAACGTGCAGAACGTGAAAAATTGCTTAAAGAGCAGGAACAAATAAAGTATCAAACCTTGCTATCACAATTAAAAGCTAAGGGTATTGATATTACTGCACTCGAAAGTATGAAGTAATACTAGTGTTTAGTTGATTCATCCCGCAAATATGCAACGCCGCCGTACGGTCAACGGATGAAAAAATTAGGGATAGAGACTTATGCCGGACGGATTCAACAACATCAGGACAATTACCCACGTCAGAGTGATTTTAGCTTTGCTGTCTACGGACAATTATGGATTTATGGCATGGAACTATGGGCTGATTTAGCTCTAAGCTTAATTAGTCTTAAACCTCATAAACGCCTCTTTTTCAAGCGTGGCTTTCAGGCTCTATCCCTTATGAAACAAGCTGTTTGACCACTTTGTCACCCCTAAAGGGGAGCAACTGGCACAACCGATCAAGCAACGAGGATGAGACTTTACTTGCGTTTATAGCGTTTAGCTTGATAAGATAGTATTCTCAGGTAAACCCGCTCTGCAAAACAAGATGCTATCGACTGTTTTAGACCACCAACCAATTACAGCTAGAGAAGAAGATCGACCCGCTCTGATCGAACTAGAAGACCTCTTAGGACAATTAGACCCAGAATCCCCTAGCTTTCAACTTGTCAGCACATCAGGAGCTGCCATTGATATCCCCACTCCAGTCTTTAACCTGATGCAGCAGATGGTGCACGAGCTACTTCAAGGCAACAGTGTTACCATCGTCCCGATCCATAAAGAACTTACCACTCAAGAAGCCGCCGACATTCTCAATGTCTCCCGTCAATATCTCGTCGAACTCCTAGATGCCCAAACCATCCCCCATACCAAAGTTGGCACCCACCGTCGCATCCGTTTCGGCAATCTGATGCATTATAAAACTGAGCGCGATGCCAAGCGGCAAGCGGGACTATCGCGGATGACCAAGAAGAGTCAGCAGCTCGGTCTATATACCGAAGCAGCCAATACCCTCCAAGACCCGCAAGGCACATAGAGAGGAAACAACCTTGTCATCTTTTGGAGTAGTTTTGGATGCCTGTGTCCTAATTCCTGCCACCTTGAGAGATACGCTCCTCCGCGCTGTCGAAAAAGGGATGTATCGGCTGCACTGGAGCGACGAAATCTTAGACGAAGTGAGGCGCAATTTGGTCAAGAGAGGAATGACCAGTCCCGAAGATGCTCAAGATCTGATCGACCAAATGAATCGGTTTTTCGCCGAAGCTAATGTGCGAGGGTTTGAAGTACTCATCCCTGCCATGACTAACGATGAGAAAGACCGCCATGTCTTAGCTGCGGCGGTGATGTCTCGATCTCAAGTAATTATCACCAGCAACATCAAGGACTTTCCCAAACAAACATTAGAACCGTTTGGGGTTGAGGCTCAAACCCCAGATGAGTTTCTGACCCATCTCTTCTACTTGAATCCCACGCTGATGATGGAAATTTTGAGTGAACAAGCTGGCGACCTCGACGACCCACCACTGACAGTTCCAGAAGTGTTAGCAGTTCTCGCGATCGTGGCACCAGGGTTTGTGAAATTGATGCAATCATAGATATTTTTATTGCCAAAGCGATCGAATTTCCGGACAAATTTCACTCAAAGAGTTTTCCTTACATTTGTCAATGAATGATGAGTGGCAATCGGGAAACCTAATAGAATAAATCAAATCTAGTTGGTAAGCTATCTCATAAGCTAATCCGCGATATGTACGACATTTTTGATTTGGGATGAGGTGAAGATTATGCTTATCCCTTCAAAAGAGCTAAAGCTTGTCCCGGTGATGTTCCCTTCTTTTTTCGATTTGGTTTCATCCCACATTCCGCACCCTAAGCT
>NZ_LMVE01000085.1:0-36558 GCF_001432185.1 Cylindrospermopsis sp. CR12
TAACCCATGGGGGTGTTGGGTTTCATACTTCAACCCAACCTACGTTCATCTTATATTTAATTCCACTTACCCACTTGGGGGAAGGTGTCAAATCTTCCCCCACATTAGAGATTAGTAGTCCAAGTCTCCACTAGCAGGAGCAGCTTCCTTCTCGCTAATATTCCTTAAATCATAAGCAGGAGCGTAACCCATGGGGGTGTTGGGTTTCATACTTCAACCCAACCTACGTTCATCTTATATTTAATTCCACTTACCCACTTGGGGGAAGGTGTCAAATCTTCCCCCACATTAGAGATTAGTAGTCGAAATCTCCACCACCCATACCAGCACCACCAGCAGGAGCAGCTTCCTTGGGCTCTGGTTTGTCAACCACAATACACTCGGTTGTTAGTACCATACCAGCAATAGAAGCAGCATTTTGCAGTGCAGAACGGGTTACCTTCGCAGGATCTACAATACCCGCAGCTAACATGTCAACGAATTCGTTGGTAGAAGCGTTAAACCCTACGTTGAACTCTTTCTCTTTCACTCTTTCAGCAATTACAGCACCGTTTTGTCCAGCGTTTTCTGCAATTCTCTTTAAAGGAGCAGGTAAGGCACGGGCAACTATTAAAGCACCTGTTAACTCTTCACTGGTTAAGGTTTTATTGGCCCATTCCTCTAAGTGGGGTGCTAGGTGAGCTAGGGTTGTACCACCACCAGGAACTATGCCTTCTTCTACAGCAGCTTTGGTAGCATTGATAGCGTCTTCTAAACGCAGCTTCTTATCCTTCATTTCGGTTTCCGTAGCTGCACCAACTTTGACTACTGCTACACCACCAGAGAGTTTGGCTAGACGCTCTTGCAGTTTTTCTTTGTCATAGGAAGATTCAGTTTCATCCATTTGACGACGGATTTGTTCGCAACGAGCTTTTACTGCAGCTTCATTACCTTCAGCTACAACGGTGGTGTTGTCTTTGGTAATGGTGATGCGGCGCGCTTTACCTAAACTATCTAGTTTGGTGTTTTCTAGTTTTAAACCAGCATCTTCTGTGATTACTTGTCCACCAGTTAGAACTGCAATATCTTCTAACATGGCTTTACGACGATCCCCAAAACCAGGAGCTTTCACTGCTGCTACGTTCAGTACGCCGCGTAGACGGTTAACTACCAGGGTAGCTAAAGCTTCTTTTTCAATGTCTTCAGCAATGATGACTAGGGGTTTACCTTGACGTGCTACTTGCTCTAACACAGGTACTAAATCCTGCACTAGGGCAATCTTCTTGTCGGTAAGAAGAATATAAGGATCGTCAAATACTGCTTCCATGCGCTCAGCGTCGGTAGCAAAATAAGGGGAAATATAACCCTTATCAAAACGCATACCTTCGGTGATTTCCAATTCTGTGGTCATGGATTTCCCTTCTTCCAAGGAAATCACACCCTCTTTACCCACTTTATCCATTGCTTCCGCAATCATCTGACCCACTTCTTCATCGTTACCAGCAGAAATGGAGCCTACTTGTGCAATGGCTTTGGAATCTTCCACGGGACGCGCGTGCTCTGCAATCTTGTCTACTAAGAATGCTGTGGCTTTATCAATACCACGCTTTAACTGAATCGCATTAGCACCAGCAGCAACGTTACGGAGACCTTCTTTCACAATTGCATGGGCCAACACGGTAGCTGTGGTGGTACCATCACCAGCAGCATCGTTGGTTTTAGAAGCAGCTTGGCGAATCAAGGAAACGCCTGTGTTCTCAATATGGTCTTCTAATTCAATTTCTTTAGCAATGGTGACACCATCATTAACAATTTGTGGTGCGCCAAATTTCTTCTCTAGAACTACGTTACGTCCTTTGGGACCTAGGGTCACAGCTACAGCTTCGGCCAAAATGTCAATACCTTTTTCCAAAGCTCGACGGGCGTTTTCGTTGTAAATGATGCGCTTTGCCATAATCTGTTTACTTCTTGAATTGCTTATGTGTTAACTATCAACTTTTTAGGGTAGTTTCTAGGGTAGTTCGTTCTCCTACCCAACTACTATTACCCAACTACTGCTAGAATGTCTTTTTCAGAAAGTAGTACAAATTCGTCTGTACCCAGTTTGATGTCTGTACCTGCATACTTGGAATATAGTACTTTGTCCCCTACTTTCAGCTCAATTTCTTGACGGGTTCCGTCATCGTTGCGCTTACCAGGTCCTAAAGCTACTACTTCCCCTACCTGGGGCTTTTCTTTTGCTGTGTCGGGCAAATACAAGCCACCTGCTGTCTTTTCTTCAGCTGCTGTGACTTTTACAAACACGCGATCGCCTAGGGGCTTAACTGTGGATACGCTTAGAGATACTGCTGCCATATTTTTTCCTTATCTTTAAATGTCGTTGATTAGCACTCTCAACTCCTGAGTGCTAATGTACCGAAAAAAGACCACAAATGGCAACAATCTTATCTGTACGGTTTTCCGAACCAGATAAATTCTCAATAGGTGAGGAAAACGGAATCAACTAGATTTTTGCCTTTCTACACTGTATTTAGCTATATTTATTACCTGCTAATCAAGCGTAAATACTGAATTATTTTAGTTGTCTGGTTCTGTTGCGTAAGTAGTGAATATTTTTATATGAACAACTTTATTTCCAAATGAGGAAAATTGTTATAGAAATGTAGTCAAGGAATCGCTGAATGAGTAACAATACAGGAGTTCCCAACTTTTGGCTATTGGTGCAACCAAATTTCGTCAATTTCCACATTCTACTTGCAGGAGAAAACTAGATGCAGTTAGTTAAAACGCATCCCATTTACAAAAATGATAAGTATTGGCAGGGATGTGATTTAATCTGCTTTAGAGCCAAAAATCTCTACAATTTGTGTACCTATTATCTAAGGCAGTCTTTCTTTAAAACAGGCAAGATACTCTCTAGTGGGAAGCTGTATAGCTTAGTGTTTAGTTCCAGAGCTTATCAGGAGATGGCAGTTACTCACAGAGGTTTGTCAGTCATTAGACAGGTATTACAAAGGTGGAGAAATTATATCAGATCTTGGCAAGATTGGCAAGCTAATCCATCTAAATATGTGGATCCACCAAAAATTCCCAATTACAAACACAAAATTAAGGGACGCTTTCCAATTGTCGTATACAATGTATATCAGGGTTGTCCAACCATGGATCAACCATCCCTGGTCCAAGGAATGTGCCAGTTATTTGAGGGTCTATTTGAGGGTGATGTGAACGATTCCATTGGTAAGGCTAGAAAACTGGTAGAAGCCATGATTATTCCCAGGAATAATGGCTTATATCTCCTCAAATTCATTTATGAGGTGCAAGAGCCTACAACTAGGTCTACACGAGTTATAGCTGGTATAGACCTAGGAGTTAATAACCTGGTTGCCTTAACAACTAATAGTTCAACTATTAGACCTTTATTGGTGAATGGTAAACCGTTAAAATCCCTCAATCGACTGTTCAACAGAAAGCTGGATCTAATAGGATCCTATCAGTCTGAGAGTCAACCTAGTCAAAGATTGGGTGGGATAACCACCAAACATCATAACCGATTAGATAACTATCTTCATCAGACCTCCTCTATCGTAATCAATTATCTCAAGTCTAATGGTATTAAAACCTTAGTAGTGGGAAAGAACGATGAATGGGAAAAAGAGACTAGGATGGGTACAAGCAAGAGACACAACTTTATGCCAATACCTCATAGTAGACTCATTGATATACTGAAACATAAATGCCGACTAGCACAGATTGAACTAATCACAGTTAATGAGGCATATACCAGCAAGTGCTCTGCTTGGGATTTTGAACCCATAGCAAAACATCAAAAATACTTGGGGGAACGATTACATCGAGGACTATTTAGATCCGCTAATGGTCAGGTTATTAATGCAGACCTCAATAGTAGCCTGAACATAATTAGAATGTATTCCTCAGAGGCGTTAACTGCCGAGAGGATAGGGAGTTGTGGCGTTCAACCACTAAAGGTGAATCCTTTAGCAAGAGTTAAACAGATATAGAAATGTAAAATCGGTTCTCCAATTTTGTTTTTTTGTGTGATTTAACTTCAACGCTAAAACTTGGATATTGTATGGGCAATAGTAACCTAATAGAAATGCGGGTAGGGTTGTAAAAATCATCTTTGGCTCAACACTGAACTTGTCAAAATGATTGAATCAGATTCTTGCACCCGCTTCTGGCAAAGGAAAATATAATAGCGCATTATAAATACTTTTGCTCTCCGTATCCTTACTAGACCTTTGTCATTAAGTTACTAGTATTATGTAAGGAGTAACAACCACCCTCCCAAACCACAACCAACAGGAATGAGTTAGGTGGAAAGAAGCTCCTCCATCCCATTCCGGGAAGGATCTAAGCGCGAAAAATGCCAACGCTATAAAAGAATTCAGCATGAAAGACCAAAAACGACTTTTACTGATTGATGACGATCCTAATTTAATTCTGCTAGTCAGAGACTATCTAGGATTTAGGGGATATGACGTTCTAACAGCTGAAAATGGGCGAACAGCTCTAGGTGTTTTAGAACAGGATATTCCCGATATGATCATCTGTGATGTGATGATGCCAGAAATGGACGGTTATACCTTTGTTGAACAGGTGAGACAAAACGAGCGGACTAGTTGGGTACCCGTGCTTTTTCTGTCAGCGAAAGGACAAAGTGCGGACAGGGTAAAAGGGTTAAATAAGGGAGCTGATGTATATATGGTCAAACCCTTTGAACCGGAAGAACTTGTGGCCCAAGTAGAATCCTCACTCAAGCAAACCAGTCGCTGGAAAGAACATCAAACCAAGGTAGGGGAACCTGGTTCTCGCATCCAAGTTCCTTTTGATGTTCAATTGACCCCCACGGAACTAAAAGTAGTTCAATTTGTGGCTAGGGGTTTAGCAAATCGGGAAATTGCTGAGGAATTAAATGTCAGTCAACGTACGGTTGAAAGCCATGTATCTAATATGTTAGGCAAAACTAACCTGCATAATCGTACTGAGCTAGCACGCTGGGCAATTGAAAATCAAATGGCTTAGAGCCATAGCCATGTAGTTGAATGAAATTTTGAGTTTTGAATTGATGTCTTTATCACTCAAAGCTCAAAAAATCATTCTTCTGAATTTTAGAACTGGATGAGTGGGTTAAAAATCCCTGTTTTAACAAGCTCTATATATTACCCTTCCTGGATATTCTTCCTCATTTATTTTTGCGTATAAGCGAAGGCAGGATAGAACCTCTCCTGGAGTTCCCCCATCCTCCAGTTGTAAATCATCCTTAGTGTACTGGCAAATATCAGCATATAGTCCTGATAGTTGCTTGATCTTGATGTTATTACCTGCTTTCGTAGCTTGATCAGCCATTTTTTTGAGTATACGTCTTGATTCTTGTTGTAGTTTTCCCCACCAGGAATATCTTTCTGCTGGGGGGACAAATACTAGAGAATGTATTGCTTCATCTAGATCTAGCCAACTGCGTAAATTGATGATGCTGCTGGAATCATCATTAAGTTTTTGGTGACGTTGCAGGCGATCGCTAAATGATTCCAGATATAATTGCTTTTGTTCGGGATGAGATTGAAAAGAGATAATATCAAAGCTAAAGACACTTTTTAGGGCGTGATGTAGGTCTGGGTCGATATCAATGAAACTAGTATATAAGGAGAGGAAACTGGTTAAAAAATGCCAATTATCGGAGTTATGTAATTGAGCCAGGTCTGATTTGAGCAAAGCTTTTTTAGACAAAGAGAGTCCGGGGGAGACGATTGTGCCATTTAGACCGGGATAAATAATTTCATCGCGCACAAAGGGTAAATAACGAAGATGCACATAATCTTCCAGGGCACCCAGTTTTTTGGCAATTTCCAGAGAGCGGTTTTTCCAGATTGTAGCCAAATCTTCTGGTAAGCGCAGCAACTTGTGGTGAATTTCATTCCAGAGATCACAGTCATTATCACTGTGTAAGGGTTGGTCTCCCAAGTAAAACCTGACCTCTAAATCAGAATTAAAAATTTCCCCTAATTCTGTAAGTAATTGACCAGATGTGGAATCATGGATTGCGAGTTCAACATCTTCAAACTCTCCAACTGAATTCAACTGTAAAAGACCATCAATTTCCCCAATGACCTGGGAACATAAATCATAGCCTGGATCTGCGGGATATGCTGTTTTAGCCTGTCCTAATGTTTCCTTGAGTCCGTATAGGTTAAACCTCAATAGTTGAGAAATAACCGAATCTTGAGTTGCTAATAATTGTTGTAGATGTGGAATCATATTTCATCCCTCCTGGAGAGCGGTGGGTTGTTGATGGTCAGATTAAAAATAAGGATACTTGAGCTATATTATCATGCTAGTAAGTAGGGAGGCACAATTATTTGTGGGATGGGTTAGTGGTAGGGTAACCCATGGGGGCGTTGGGTTTCGTATTAAACTCAACCTACGTTCTTTAATTCCACCTACCTACTTATCATGAAACTGGTCAGGTTTTAAAAAGGGGGTTTTTAAAAAAATTCCAGTCTTTTATCCAGTGGAAAAATTTGTTAAAAATCCATCAGAAATCTAGAATATCCAAGGATTGTTCGATTTCTACATCTAAGATCATGGCTTGGGTTTCTTTGTATTCTGCTAACCTACCATCTTGCCAATATATATCCGCCGCCTTTTTAAAATCTCCACTTGCTGTCTGTTTATTTCCCATAATTAACCAGCAGTTCCCTCTATAATAATATGCATCACCGTAGTTGGGTTGGGTTTTGATAACCATGCTAAAATCATCCACCGCTGCTTCATATATTCCCTTATTAAAATAGATTTTACCTCGTTGATAATAAGCATCTACATAGTTAATATTTAGAGCGATCGCCTGATTATAGTTTTCTAGTGCTTCTTCGTATGCTCCCAGCTGATAGAGATGATCGGCTCGATTTTTATAAATAACTTCATCATGGCATTTAATGTTAAACAATTCTCCTAGATCTCCTACCAATATTGGTTGATCTAACAAATCGGGATGAATACTAACTGCTTGACTATAGTCTTCTGTTGCTCCTTGATAATCTCCTATTAAATAACGAGCTTCGGCTCGATTTTTGTAGTTAATTGCCAATTCGGGGTTAATAGAAATCGCCTGGCTAAAATCTTCTATGGCGCTGTGATAATTACGTGACTTATAATGGGCTAAACCTCTTTTATTGTAAGCATTGCTATGATTTACATTGGCATTGATTACCTGGTTATAGTTGAAAATTGCCATATCATAATCACCTAATTTATAATAGGCTAAACCAAGTTTATAGTAGGCATAAATGTCAATATTACCAACATTATCAGTATATTTATGGCTGAGATTAAGTTCAGCTTGGAGTTCCCCTTGGTAATAACTGTTTTTTTTATTGTTTTGTAATGCTTGACTATAATTACTAATTGCCACAATATAGTCACCATCATCAAAATGTTTATCCCCCAATTTCACATAAAACTCCACCACATCTCTCCCCATATCTGGTGCTGGTAAATTGTGTGAGTTGTATAAACCGTTTGTATTAGATGAAATTACCTCTTGAGAAATGCCATTACTAATCATGGCTGGTAAATCTTCTAAATATGCTAATAAACCTCCACCATATAACAACTGATCAATACCAAACGAGATTCTGCCAGTTTTTAACTTAATCATTTTTGTCGGGAGAAACCCAGCTAAAAAAAGATGATATGCGGACTGAGCTTCCGTCACCTCCTCCCGAATTAAAATACAAACAATAACTGCATTTTTTCCTACCTCTTGGGAACTCACAGACCATCTCACCTTATCAAAATCCCCGTGACGAGATTTAACTTCTATCCCAATCCAGGGATGTGCAGTGACGGTAAAATCACTTTTACCATCCCCACCTAAACGCTTTTCATAATCAACCTCAGTGATAAAATCTGCTAATCTTTCTTTAACTACTTCTTCACCTAATTTACCTTTGAGATTACTAATAAACACATCGCGCACCGTAGAGGTACGCTTATACTTTTCCGCCATAGACCAGCAAAATTCCCTCAGAGATTTCAGTCTTTGTCCGGAAATAATGGTTAATTCACTATGACTTCCTGGTATTTCACAATTTAATAAACAACCAGAATTTAATCTTTTAATAAAATCTGACTGTAGGGATCTCAATAAATTAATCCAGTCCATATCCTCCTAAACGGAAATCCTTTCTCCAGGTTTAGGTTCAATTACCTGTGTAGATAAACTATTTAATTCTAATAACTCCTTAAACTCTGCCACATTCCCCTTTGCTTGTAATACCTTACTTAATATCCCATCAAAGAACACATCTCCACCAGCAGCGGTAGGGAGCATAATTTGGGGTTTTAACAATTTGGCAACTTCCAAAGCACTATTCATACCTTTAATTACTGGACCTAGGAGAGGCAAAGATAAGTTAATTATAGGTGTGATGACTACATCTACTGGACTCAATTCTTCAAGTGCGGATGAATGATAACCATGTGGTTCATAATATAGACCCACATTATTGGATATATTTCGGATCACATAACCATTTTCTCTCACATTGGGTCCTACAGGAGAACCAGGAAGAGCTTTAATTTCTAATTGGTCTTTTAAGGTGCTATTTTTTAAAGTGTCCTCTAAGGTAAAACTTTCACCGTGATGGAGAGTCTTCACTTGATAATATCCCAATTTCTCTACCACCTTAGCTGCTTGGGGGGAACCGAGAACAGGTATATGTCTATCCAACTGTTTAAGAGTCGGTGGATGAGCATGATCTTCCAAACCTTGAGATAACAAAATTAAGTCTATATTGTTTGGTATGGGACGATCCTGCAGGCGATAACTTTTGAATAGCCAATCTACATTATTAAAGGTTAAATCTCCTACCAACCAGGGATCTAAAAGAATGCGCCACCCCCCAATTTCTAATAGCCAACTGTTACTGTCAAGCCAGGTAAAATACATACTTTTCACTGTAGTTTTAAATAGGTTAAGATGTTTATATCACTTATACATTATAATACTTATTTGCCAAGGATTGGTTTCCCCCTCCTAAAAATTATCTTTTTTACCCAGGGTCTGTAACACCTTTTCCACATTATCCAAATTACCAACTATCCGACGAACAGGATGGGGCCAAATCTTAACTAATGTGGGTGTGGCTGAAACCTGATCTATCTCCGCTTGCTCCGGATGTGTTAAAACATCAATTACCTTGAGAGTGTAAGGAACCCCCAAGTACTCTTCTAATAATTCATGTAGTTTCTCTAAAATTCTTTCAGTGGATATGTTATGACCAGCAACAAATAAACGTAAAACATAAACTTCATGATTCTGTATTATCTGTTTTTGATTGACATGCTTCTGTGAATAAGGCATGGACATACTATCTAAACGCACGATCAAATCGTGATCCTCCCATAATTGGGGAAAGGTTGAACGGTAACTCTCTATTACCATGGGATCACATACATCCTCTCGCCAAGGTGACCTTTGCCACACTTCATTTCCTGTCCCAAAAATTGCTCCCAATACTGGCTGATAGCTCATTACCGCAGGATAAGCCTCCGCAAATGTCTGTATTTTTTGTGTACGTGGATTTAACCAATGATCAATTGTAGCTGTATAACAAGGAACTAAAAAATGGGGAGGTTCTGATAGATTCAGTATTTCCTGCAAGACCCCACACAAATGCAAATGCCATCGCTTCTGTTTACTCGGATCAATACAGTAAATTAAATCTCCCCCCGGTGTAAACAAGGCAATCCCTTTAAACACTTGAGGTAAAGATGGTTTATCTATATTTGTACCTAAGTTATAAATACTCATTAAATTTAGTTAATACCTGTTGTTTGTTATTAACACTGGTCACTGTCAATGCAGAGCATTTATTTTTGTGGAACCGCGTTACCTAAATTATAGGTCACTACTAGCCTTTTATTTTCCATTTCAATTATGAGAGATAAGGAGACTTTTATTAAGAAATGTTAAGCAAGTTAGAAGACAGATTTTGGGTAAGATCCATGGGCATTGCTATTCCCAAAGTTATATATCCAGGGATATATGGGGAATTAGGAGTAGTGAACCAAACCCGGTTTGGGCATCAAATCCATGATTACGAAAAATTAAGTGTAAAGATTAATAAAGAAATGCTCATCTTTTTCTTCAGGTTCTATATACTGAATTTCACTGAATGAAAACAGTGATCTCAAGAATTGAGCAAAACTGAAATTCAACTTTAAACCTTGCTGTGTAATTTTAGGAGGAAAGATCATGGTTGTGGCTCAAAGCTCTAATCAAGGGAAGATGTACTCCTTGTTAATGATGAAAAGCTTTTTAATTTGGACTTTCACATTAGCAGTGTGCTTGTTAGTAGTAGGTTTTCCACTAGTTGTAGTTATGGCTACAGTAGGTTGCTTACTCTCTATTGTTTTGCAATCTGTTATGCCTGCGAGCGCTGTTTTACTCGTAGCAGGTACTTTAGTAATTTTCAATGTTATGTCAGTTTTAATCGTGGCAGGTGTCTTGACTGCTAAGAGTGTTCATCCCAAAGAAGTTAAGTGGTTAAGTTGGCTATATGGTGATGCGGAAAGGGTGCAAACTACCGTTTATGCTTCTTGTCCTTTAACTTGTGAGATCAAATGATTAATATAAGTTTGACATGTCAATTAATAGCGGTAGCCACCTGTAGGGAGGGTAGGCGATCATCTACCCGACTCTCATTTTCAGCCATAAACTCTGTTTATAGAGTTTTAGTTAGAGCTACAACTTGATAGGTCAAATTTAAAAAAACAGTCCATCTGCCCGGTTAAGCCGGGTTTTTTCGTGTTTAAGAGAGGGGAAAAAATTTTGTTTTAACGAATGGGAATGATTTAGGATAGAATTATGGCTGCTGTACTATTTCATGACCAATAATTCGATAAGTAATGACTAAAAAAATTGGCATTGTTTTAGGTACTCGTCCTGAAGCAATTAAACTAGCACCAGTAATTCAGATATTTAAAACTGTTGCGGACTTAGAAGTAGAAGTGATTCTTACAGGACAGCATAAGGAAATGGTCGCACAAGTAATGGTGCTGTTTAACCTAAAAGCGGATTGGGATCTAGAGATTATGCAGCCTAAACAGTCTCTTAATGATATTACATGTAGGAGTTTGCAAGGTTTAGAGACTTTATATAAAAAGCTAAATATAGACTTAGTGATTGTTCAGGGAGATACAACAACTGCCTTTGCAGCAGCTTTAGGAGCTTTTTACCAGCAAATTCCGGTAGGTCATTTGGAAGCGGGGTTGAGAACTGACGATCTGTTTAATCCCTATCCGGAAGAAGCTAACAGAAGATTAATTTCCCAAATTAGTCAATTACATTTTGCACCTACCTCCTTAGCGGTAACCAATTTACAGAATTCCGGTGTTTTAGGGGAAATCCACCTGACTGGTAACACCGTAATTGATGCGTTGTTGAACGTAGCAAAAGCCAACCCAGCTTGTGATATACCCGGTTTAAAGTGGGGAGAATATCGAACTATTTTAGCCACGGTTCACCGACGAGAAAATTGGGGGGAACCACTGCAAGCAATTGCTCAAGGTTTCCTAGAAATTTTAGATCGGTTTTCCGACACAGCTTTATTATTACCACTACATAAAAATCCTACTGTTAGAGAGCCATTACAACAAATACTAGGTAAACACCCCCGGATTTTTTTAACAGAACCATTAGATTATGCGGAGTTAGTAGGAGCAATAGGTCGCTCTTACTTATTGTTAACAGACTCTGGTGGACTGCAAGAAGAAGCTCCTAGTCTTGGTAAACCCGTGTTAGTGCTTAGAGATACTACAGAAAGACCAGAAGCGGTAACAGCGGGTACGGCTAAATTAGTAGGAACACAAACAGATAGAATTGTAACTGCTGCTAGTGAGTTGTTAAGTGATAAGCAAGCATATTTATCAATGGCAAATGCTATTAACCCTTTTGGAGATGGTCATGCAGCAGAGCGAATCTTGAAAATTGTTCGCAACTATTTAGGGCTGACCGTGGACGGAGTGTAATATTAGTTGTGATTATCAGTAGTCACTGTCAGCTACACAAATACCTTTACACTTAATTCCATTAGTAGCAGTACGTTTACAATGGGGACAAAGAATCCTTTCCTCTTGACAACCGGGTAGGTTGTTTTTATCAGTTCTGCTTTCATCCTTTCCCACGATTTTGTTCATAATTATGAAACCATTTGTTGATGTTGATATTTTTATTGAACAGGTTCTGGAGTGGTTTCCGGGGTGGGGGTTTCTATGGGTTCTGGTGCGGGAGGATTTTCTATGGTAAGAGAGAATTCGTAGTCTTCAGGATTTGATGCTGTGGAAACTACAACAAATTCATAAAATCCACTTTCTGGTAATATTTGGGAGAGTTGACGCGATTTTGAATCTTGCAAAAATTTTGTCTTACCAGATGGAGAATAAACTGACAGTAAAACCTCCGTGTTTGCATCCAGTTGCACCTGCATATTTTGGTCTTTAACCAATTTGGCAATGAAAACTTTGCCTCCTCCTGGATCTAGAGTTCCCCTAGCCATTTTACTTGTATTACCAGGATCCAATACTATTTTTTCCCAGGCCGTGTTTTCCATGATGTCATTGAGTCTATCGTTGGCAAATCCCTGCCAAACTTGACCGAGAGGTTTGGAAATAAAATTCTTACCCTTTTGCTCAGGAAAAATACGTAAAAGAGCAGCATCAGCTAGGTCATATAGGGCATTACTACTAACGTTTTTGCTGTTAATTACCATTTGCCATTTTTGTCGAGTGGATGATGTATAAGTTCCTAGCTGTCTACGTGAGTTTTCGCTGAGGATAGCAAGTTTTTCCACAACTTCCATGGCAGTTTTATCCCATTCTTTCCGTAAACTTTCATCCTCCGGTTCGCTGCTAAGAGTCCTTCCTGTTAGACTGGGGTTTTTTTCCCAAAATACCTGATTCACCAAACTGCTAAAGAACCTAGAATTGATGTTTAGTTCTTCCAGGCGATCGCGCAGTTTTTGCTTACGTTGTTTTTCTTCTGGGGAGTAATTAGCGGTGGGATCTACAGAGGGTGTAGTGGTGGGTGTGGGAGATGCGACACTGGGGGTGTTAGTTGGCTGATAACGATTATTAAACCCCCACCATAATAGTCCTGCACTGGTGAATATAGCCATAGTAACCATCATTATGTTAGTTGTGGTCCAAACACCTGTGGTTTCAGGTGTGGAGGTCATGGGTATAGATGGTTGAGAAATTGCCATTGTTTGACTAGTGAGCGACCCAGACATAGGAGAACTCACCCTTTGGAAGTTAAGAGCATCTAAAACCTGATTGGCTGTTTGATAGCGATCGCCTGGTTTATAGGAGAGCATGCGGTCTAAAACTTGACCTAGGAGTGGACTGAGTCTAACTTCTCGTCGCCATTGCCACTGTAAGGTTTGAGTATCAATTATTTCCTGGGGCATTTTACCTGTAAGTAATACTAAAACAGTTACAGCTAAAGCATATAGGTCGCTATGAGGGTAAACTAAACCTGTTTGCATTTGTTCTGGTGGTGCGAATCCCACTTTGCCTAATAAGGTGCCACTACTGGGAGTATTTTGACCGGATTGGTAATACTGAGAAGCTAAATTTGCAGCAACTTGTTTTACTCCTCCGAAATCAATTAGTACTGGCAACTGATCGGAATTTCTTAGAATTAAGTTATCAGGGGAAATGTCTCGATGAATCACCCCCATGCTGTGAATGTATTGCAAAACTGGCAGAATTTGTTCTAAGAGTTGACGAACTGCAGTTTCAGAAAATTTTAGCCCCTGTTGTTGTTGAGTATTGAGTAAAGAGCTATAGGTTATTCCTTGGACGTAATCCTGGACTAAAAATAGATATTCCTTTCCCTCGAGGTTAATGGGCAATAATTCCCGAAACCGGGGTATTTGAGGGTGTTCTAACTGATAAAGTACAGTGGCCTCCCTTTCAAATAGTTCTTGGGCTTTTTTAACAGCTTCTGGAGTTTGGACAACAGGAGAAAATTCTTTTAAAACGCAATACTCCCGAAATCGGTTCATATCCTCAGCTAGGTAGGTACGTCCAAATCCCCCCTGTCCTACTTGGCGTATAATAACATAGCGATCGCTCAGAGTTTTTCCTAAAAGATTTGTGTTCATGGATGAATAATTTGGGACTGGTATTTTGTTATCCATCCCCACCCGGGGGATGGGGTTGTTTATACTACTGCATTGACATTAATGAGATTTTCGATTAGAGCATAGACATCATGACGACTGAGTTTTTCCTTACCATTAGCTAGTGCATCCAGAGTACCATGGGCCAAGGCCAGGGGAATTTGACAGAATTGTAGAGCGGGTCCAGGAGGAAGACTATTAGTATAACTATCCGCTAAAGCTAGATGACGACGAGCATACTGTTGAAGATCCTGGTGATTCCAACCCTCGGGGAAAAAATTTACCCCACGGGTTAAATCTTCACTATTATTACGTAGGATATTTACTGCTTGTAACCCTCGACCAAAGGCGATCGCTTCCATGCGGTTAGTCGTGGTTCCATCATACCATGACCATAAATCTGAGAGTAACAAACCTACTGCACCTGCAACGCCAAAGGTGTAACGGTCCAGGTCGTATTCATTCTTAATTTGCCAATTTATTTGTGACCAGTAAGCCATTCTATCGGCCATAGCTGCTGTTGCATCCCAAATGCGAGGTGCAATGCTTTCTGGTGCTAAAATTGCCCATTCCCTAATCCTGACACTGACCTCAGGTAAGGAATCTTCATAACCCTTAAATCCCATGGAAAAAGCATCCACTGCAAAACCATCCACTCCTGCTTGTAGAGTTTGGCTAATGCTTTGTAGTAAAATTCCCTTAGTATGATTTTCCAGAGTTGGATGGTCCTCAATCTCGTCAATAGCACGCATACACAAGTATGCTGATGCCACAGCTTCTTGTAGTCCTGATGGCATAATGCTAATTGGAATATAAAAGGTTCTACTAGTTTCCTTGAGAATTTGTAAAGCATCCCGACGTAAATCCATCACTCCACTCCTATGTTAAGTTTCACACCACAACCTACTATTTTATGTTTTGGGTGGGAAATTTTGTATCCTCAACCCGTTCCGTATTCCCTATTAGTGTACACATTCCTGTAATAATGGGAATGTTAGTTATGTTTACTTAGATTTTTATATGCCTTTAAAAGCAGTCCTGTTCGATTTTAATGGAGTGATTATTAAAGACGAATCAATACATTTAAAACTGATAGATGAGATTCTGGTGGAAGAAAATTTACAACCCCAAAAGCCAGATGAACGTTTGAGATGTTTAGGAAGGAGCGATCGCGCTTGTTTTGAGGAGTTATTAAAGCGTCGTGGAAGGGTGGTCAGTCAAGACCATTTAACCAACCTGCTGCGAAATAAAGCAAACAAATATATTAAGGAACTAGAGAGTCTGGAACAGTTACCGCTCTATTCTGGAATAGAGGATTTAATTATACAGGCCCGGTCTCAAAATTTGCCCGTGGGTCTAGTTAGTGGTGCCCTGGTTCGAGAAATAGAGTTGGTCTTAGAACGTGCTAATATAAGAGAATATTTTCAGGTGATCATTGCAGGTGATGATATCGCTACTAGTAAACCTCAACCGGAAGGGTATTTATTAGCAGTGGATAGACTTAATCAAGTATATTCTGATATAAATGTTGATTTAAGTTTACAACCCGAAGACTGTTTAGCCTTGGAAGATACCTTGACTGGCATAGAAGCGGCAAAACGCGCTAGAATGAAAGTTGTGGGAATTGCTAATACTTACCCCTTTCACATCCTCCAGCGTCAAGCTAACTGGACAGTAGACCATGTAAGGGATTTAGAGTGGGAACGAATTTGGGAAACTTTTGAGCAGAAAGATTGGAAAAATGGAGAGCGTGTTACAATAGGGTAAACCTAGGGGAATTAGCTCAGTTGGTAGAGTGCTGCGATCGCACCGCAGAGGTCAGGGGTTCGAGTCTCCTATTCTCCATTTGTACATGTCGCTTGCCAGATTATTTGTCCATATTGCCAAATTAAATGTCGTTTTTCTCAAATTGATGTCGCATAGACTTAACATTTAGTATTTAAACCCTTGCTCGGCTTCTTTCTCTTAAATCAATCTCATCAACCTTTAGTTTGAGACGATATTATCTTCTGATAGAACAACATAGTTTTCAAGGGTATCCTCGTAATTTTGCGATCGCCTGACGACGTACATCACTAGGCTCTGTAATACTAACACGTCCATAAGATAAAGAACCTACAGTTAGTGCGATCGCTGAAGTTGCTGGATCAATAATTCGAGCAGTCTTATTCAATAAATAATTTGGGTAGTCAGTCTTTAGTTGTTCGTCTGACTTCAGTGGTTCGTCTGATATAGCTTCTTCATAAGGTGTGATATTTCCCGCTGAAATTACAAAAATAATGTTTTTATGCTGGTAGTGATAAGCAATTTCATCTATTTTTGCTGCTAATCGAAACTGCTTCATTCTATCCATATAAATTTGTTCAGCATTCCCTAATGATATATTGATTACTTTGCAGTTAGGATACTGATCCACAAAAGCATGAATAGCTTGATCTAGTTGAGTTTCTACAAGAAGATCCTCATCATATTGGCATTTTTCATTTGTTACGCGAGCAGAAAATAACCAAACTGTTGGATCAAATGACAGTTTTTTAATACAGTTTTCGACATCTCCATAGATAGCAATACCAGCAACACTTGTACCATGTCCATGTACATCGTCTGCACCACCTTTGATAAACTGCCGTTTTGCATCTTGGAATACTTCAGCTTCACCCAATACAGGAGCAATTAATGGATGACCTCTTTGTACACCTGAATCTATAACAAGAATGCCGCAATTCTTTTCAGGTGGAGAAATTACTTCAGGAAAACTAGAAATTGGTAAGTTATAATCGTCTGGTCTTTCAAATGCAGGTTGGGGAGGACGATCAATTTCTTTAACCATTTCTTCTAGCAACAATTCATCTAAAATTTCGTGAGTGACTTTAATTCGAGCTATACAAAGATAATCACCAACGTAGCTATCACTCATTCTCATAGGAGAAGTATCGTCTGACAAACTTTTTAACACATCGGCTATATCATCTAAATATTTTCGCATTTCTTTGCGATCGCCTGTGTGCCAGAGTTCCAAATCTAAAGCTGCAAGTTCACCTGGTTGTACAGGGTTTAACTCTAACAAACGACCAATGCGATCTTCTCTTTCAAGGCGGACTAAATCATCAATTGCACCTAAATATGAATATTCTGGTCCCTCAGTAATTTGACTGTAATTTTCTAAACGTCTCTTAAATTCTTTTAACTCCAGATCAGACGAGAAGACAACTATGGCTTTATCAGGTTCACGTGCTAGAATATCCAGTCCTGTTTTAGTCACGTCTTCATCTCGAAAAGACCCTTGTTTAGTAAGTTTAATCTTAAAAATTAATTTTGGATCAAGACGAAAAGGGTTACTTTTGTGCTTTGTAGACTCACTCAGTCCAGAAAGCTGATTTAATAAAGACTTACCATGTTCAATATAATCAGCACGTTTTCCACCACCAAAGCCACGCTCTGATCTTCGTGGTAGTTCTATGTTTATGATTCTCGGCAATTTAAGGTGTTCAAACTGACTTACCATGAGGACTCGACATAAATAGTTATTTTGAGTTTGCTATTATACTTTGCCTTTCTAAAAAGCGTCCTATGGCAACCTCTAAATCATCAGCGGTCAAGGTACGCTCCCCCCGTAAAATTACAGCTTTAATTGCATCAGAACAAATACGTTCTATATCTGCTCCTGTCGCATTTTCTAGCCGTTCTGCAAAAGTAGATAGATTAACCACAGTATAACGGATACCAGACAAATAACGATTTAAAAGAGCCGTCCGTAGTTCAACTGTTGGGTTATCAAAGAAAATTACCTCGTCAAATCTTCGCCAAACTGCACTGTCTAATAGTTTTTCGTGATTAGTCGCTGCTACAAATACACTTTGATTATTTGCGTTATCAATGAGTTGTAACAAGCTATTAACTAGACGTTTAACTTCGCCATGTTCATTTAGGTTATCTCGATCACGAGCGATCGCGTCAAATTCATCAAACAAAACCAGCCATTCCCCTTGTTCAATGTAGGTAAAAATTTTCTGAAGATTGGTGGCTGTTTCACCTAAGTAAGAAGAGAATACGGCTGTCAGGTTTACGTAAACAAGAGGTAGACTCAAAACACTAGAGAGAATTTTTGCCGTTTGGGTTTTACCACAACCCGGTGGTCCACAAAAGAGTAGTTTGTTTTTGGGCTTGAGGTTATAAGCTGCTAGGATATCTTGCTTACGGTTTTCCAGAACAATTTCTTGCAGGATATCAAATATTTTTTCACTGAGGACGATGTGATCCCATGTTAGGTCAAATTGCTTGACATCCAGTAAAGCTAGTCCAGTGTCTTTATCTTTGGGTGGTTGAGGAAACTTTGTCAAGGGAGCTAGGTTAGATGCTAGGGGTTTGGTGTAGCCATTGTGCAGCAGTTTTTCCAAATCTCTAGCCAGCAAGATGTGATTTTTGTTTCTTTCTTCTTCTATCAGTTCTTGTGCCGCAGCTAAAAACTCTTCTCTCTCGTTGCGAGAGAAGCTTTTGAAGAGTTTTCTGATAATTTCACCGCGAGCCATATTTTAGAACTGGAAATTGGATATTTTGTCTACACTTAATGTATAGATCAATTGTACTCAATAACGAGCTAAAAAACAAGATTTTTTATTCTAGCACCAAGATATTATATTTGTCTCCAAAAACCAATTCCATTTGTTATATCTCCACGTATAGATGTACTAACTCCAACTTTTAGACGTGGATATATTTTGATGATACGCTGGTAAATATGTAGATATAGTTTCTCTTTGGCAATTGTGCGTTTAGCTCGACATCTTGCTCCATTTGGTTTTTTCTTGTGTTTTGTGGGCTCAAAAAAAACAAAATATGGTTGTGGACAGCATCACTTCCGTAAAAATATCCTGAAATATGCAACGCCGGATTATTTGTAAATCTTTTAGACTTGTCAAGCATAAATACAAAATACAATAATTTAAGATTCACCCCTAGCTTAACTAAGGGAGATTTGAGTTTGATTAAGAAAAATCAGGGCACCACAGAATTATTTGCTCTTCCGGTTTGGATGTGGATCCCAAAATTTTCACTTTCTTTTCCTGATACAATAAATCAATTAAATTTTGAACACTAGCTGTTTGAGTCTCAGGAAACTGAAACTCCTTAAGTGTATTATCAATTGCAGTTTTTACTGCAATACATTGGTTAATCTTAACTAAATTAAACAAGAAACCTTTCACAACTTCTAAATTTTCCTCACGGTTTTCACTGGTGTGTGGATTTGAGGTTTTACTAACAATCCCCAAAGCCTGTAATAAGTCACACCCGTGTAAAACTTTTGACCTTTGCACAAAATCTTCTAACTTTCGTAAATCAACTGTTTTACCACCAATGAGTAAATCCTGGGACTTAGCAGAATTCACCAAACTTTGATAAGTTGCTAAAAAATGAATTCCAGTCAAACTAGACCTAATATGAAGGTTGTGTGTATTTACGAATATCTGTCGATAAATTTGGTTACCAGATGATTCAGGGTTACCCACATTTCCACTACGAATTAAGTAAAGTGTTTCACAGGCCTTTTTTTGAATAGCTGTTTGACAAGCACTCATAATATGATAAAAGCTATTCATATTATGTTCTTCTGTCCAGACAACGCCAGTTTTTTGGTTATTTTGAGGATGGAGATAACTAAAGGAATGGGTGGTATACTTGCCACTAATTAGTTTAGGTTGAATTTCAGGAATATCCATGGCACATATAGCATATATGAGCATTTGAGTCAAATCAGATGATGACAATAAAGATATTTTGCTATATTTCTGCTGGCTTTTTTTATACTCCTGTTGCCATAATAATTCGAATTCCGATTGGTTTATATCCTGGTTAGCTGAAAATGTAGCATTTTGACCCTTAACATCCACTTTTTGGTTTTGGGAACCGTCATCCACAACCGTGTTCTGGGGTGGTAATTCCTCCTGCGCTGCACTATAATTCCCATTGAGGGAGAGCTTATATTCCTGATACTCCTTCCGACCCAAAACTAATGTACTTCTAGGTGTGCTTTTACCACCAGGGTAGTTTCTATCTAATATTTCTCGACTGAGAGGAAAAAGAGGAGATTCTGGTATGGGATAGGCTAATCTGTGTAGTGGTTTGAGCTGACAAATCCACAGTGCTTCCGCTTGTTCTATACTAATATTTTGTAACCTGATTTGTTTTTCAATTCCCGCTTTATCAGCTGGAAGAATACTGTCACGATTCCGCTCCCAAGTATCAGAAATAACACTGATAATTACTAGGAAATTCTTCAAATTATCACCATGAATGGTTGTATTAACATTCATAAAAGGCTGAATTTCCAAAGTACCTCCGGGTTGCTGAGGCATGGTATCAAGGTTATCAAAACACAAAACTATCGGTTGGGTTTGGGTAGAAATTTTACCAAAATTGGCTAAAATATTTTTGGCAGCTTCCTCTGTATCAATGCAGCTTTTAACTTTAATTAGTTTCATGGATTCTTCGCTTAGGTCATCTCCCCTTAGCCATTCACATGCCAAATCATATAAATCTGGATTGGTCAGATCATGGAGCACACCAAAAAAAATATCAGGATGATAGATTCCTTTCTTATAAGTACTTTTGAGGTGTTTAATAAATTTTGGGCGATCGCCTCTTAGGAGTTGCCAAAAATTGGTATTGAATATTTTCTGTTTGACACCACTTTTAGTAAATGCACTGAGACTTTTTAGCCACAACATTAGCTGCGATTCTTGTTCTCCTTCAGGAATTTGCAGTAAACTATCAACGGTACGACGGAGAATATGTCGCCATATTTCAGCACTACTGCTCCAATTACAAAAAACATAGGCAAAAAAGGCTTTGGAATTCAACTTACGTTTCAGTCTACCCAGGAGATAACTTTTACCAGATCCAGAACTACCCCTTATCAAAACTGTCCGACTGCGATGATCTTTGGCTACTAGCTCGAGTAGACTTTCAATTTCTTTTATTGCTTCTTGGTGAATTGAGTCTACCATCACTGTGGAATCTTGCTCTTCTACCCAAAAATCAGTGGGCTTTATTTGGATTGAATCAAAGGGGTTAGTTTGGCGTTTGATAATGTCATTAATGTGTGTCATGGATGTAAAGGGTAAACAACTGAAAGTGAGTAATTATTGGCTCTTAATTAACTATAATAAAAAACAATGGACCACCAATATTCTGGGGGATTCCCGCATCAATCTGAATTCCAGTATAATTGGTTACTTCCTGTAAAGGATCAAAATCAATTTTATTCATCTTTTGCAATCTATATAATGCCTGATCTAGATCATCTCTTGATAGGGGCGGTTGTAATTTCTCTCGCACATGGAAGATGGGTAGGTAATTTTCTGTACCCAGTTCTCGATCTAAATTTTCAATAGTTTGTAAAATTTCTTCGTCAGTTATTTCCCTAGGAATTACTGATTTTTTTCCCTGGGCATTCTTACGCAAAAATTGTATGTACGCACCCAGCATGTCTAAACTGATTACAGGATGAGAATCTTTTTGTGGTATGTACTCATCACGTAAAAACTCAAGTCCTCTATCTGTGAGCCAAACTTGTGCTTTCGTCCTTTTTATCTTCTGTTCTACCTTTATTAAACCCCGCTCACTCAGGATTTTTAAAATTCCGTCTTTTTCATCGGACTTTAAAGATTTAATCTTAATTTTACTAACCTCTATTTTCTGATTGCTCTTAGCTATATTTTGTAACACCTTTATTTCTTCAGGCGCTATGGGTAGTTGGGAAGATTCAATCTGTAATGCAGCTTTACCAGCAGGTAAGATCTGCGCTGAAACAATTTCTCTGGAGTAATCTACATATTCTCTCTTTTCTAATTCTTGACAAATTTTACTTTTTTCTTTTTTAAAATATTCAAGCGCAGAAGAAGTCCAACCAGCATTATGATCTGGGGATGCCAGTAGTCTTAGCATAAATTTTAACTGGTTTGTATTCATAGTTAATCTTATTTGTATGTCAGGTATAGTTTTTAAAAGTCATTGTCCATTATATACACTTTTGGTAAACAAGGCCTATGAGTGTGTTTAACTATTTTAACAAAAATAGTTAGCATTCACGATCCATACCCAAAAATTTCGGGTCAAAAATTCTTTAACCTTGAACTTTTCCTTATCTTTAGATAACTAAATCTTAACGTCTTGGAGTTAACGTTGTGTGATTAGAGGTATTGCTATGTAGCAATTAACTTAATTGATAACTTCAACTGCTTCTAGCTCAACATAAACCCCAACCCCAAAGGTGAACAATGGCAACTATTAAAACAGTCCGTTTTTCCCAGTTCAATGCTTCCCTTAACCGTAATACTAGCAATCAGTTAGTTACAGATTTATCTACCACTACTAATGCCCAGGCCAAATCAGTAGCGGAAATAATTCAACGCGCTAACCCAGATGTACTGTTAATTAATGAATTTGATTACGTTCAAACCAATCCCACCCAAGCTATTCAACTTTTGCAACAGAATTATCTTGGTGTGAGTCAAAATGGAGCAACACCCATCACCTACCCGTACTTCTATATTGCTCCTTCTAATACTGGTATTGCTTCTGGATTTGACTTAAATAACAATGGTGCAGTGGTCACAACACCTGGTGCTGCTGGATATGGTGATGATTCCTTTGGATTTGGTAATTTCCCTGGGCAGTTTGGCATGTTATTACTGTCTAAGTATGAAATTGACACGGCAAATGTTCGCACCTTCCAAAACTTCTTATGGAAGGATATGCCAGGCAATTTATTAACTAATGACCCCACGGTAGATAATCCTGCTACTACCACAGTTAATGAAAATCTTGGTAGCTTTTATTCACCCGAAGAAATTGCCGTGCTACGTCTTTCTTCCAAAAGTCATTGGGATGTACCCATCAAGATTGGTAATCAAACCATTCACGTTCTAGTTAGTCACCCCACTCCACCCGTATTTGACGGTACAGAAGACCGTAATGGCAAACGTAATTACGATGAAATTAGATTTTGGAGTGACTATATAACTCCTGGTAAGGGGGACTATATCTATGATGACACGGGTAAAAAAGGTAGTTTAGCATCTGGGTCTAGTTTTGTCATTATGGGCGATGAAAATGCCGATCCCCAGGATGGAGACAGCTACAATCAGGCCATTTTGCAATTGCTCCAAAATCCTAATATTAATACCAATTTTATCCCTACCAGTTTAGGCGCTGTGCAACAGTCAACCTTACAGGGAGGAGCAAATGTCAATCACCGGAGCAACCCAGCTTTTGATACATCTGATTTTGCTGATACAACCCCCGGTAACTTACGTTCAGATTATGTTTTACCTTCTACGGATCTCAAAATTGCCAATTCAGCAGTTTTTTGGCCGGTTAATACTGACCCTAACTTTGCACTGGTAGGAACCTTTAATTCTAGCTTACCTGGTGGTTTTCCCAGCTCCGATCATCGCCTAGTACTGGCTGATATTCAAGTTGACCCAACCCCGGGAGGAAAGACAGTTCCCAATCTAAAGTTTGTGGGTCAAAAAACCTTTGTCACTGGTTTTATCCCCCCCGGTACTCCAGGAAAAGTTAATGGCACAGACACCCCCATGGGTGGTTTATCCGGTGTTGTCTATGATGTGGCTAAAGGTCTCTTTTATGCTATCTCTGATGACCGTTCCCAATTTGGTCCAGCTCGATTTTATACTTTTACCCTGAATCCTGCTACTAGTGACATCACCTTTACTAATGTTACTCCGATTACGGATACCAGTGGTAATTTATTCCCAGCCTTGAGTCTTGACCCAGAGGGTATTGCTCTCACTAGCAATGGAACTGTGTTTATTTCCTCTGAAGGTGAGGCTAATCCCTCAGCAGGTCGTGTCACCAACCCCTTTATTAAAGAGTTTGATTTGACTACAGGAAAGGAAATTAGAACCTTGCTTGTTCCCAGCAAGTTCTTACCTGTGGTTCAAGATACTAATGGTGACGGGGTCGTTAATACTGGTGATACTCAAACATCCGGGGTGCGCAATAACTTGGCTTTTGAAAGTTTGACTATTTCCCCTGACCAAAAAACTCTATATACCGCCACGGAAAATGCCTTACTACAAGATGGCGATCGCACGTCCTTAACCGCTCCTAGTCGTTCTCGTGTTATTCAGTATAATTTAGTTACTGGACAACCGGAAAAAGAATATTTATACTTGGCAGATGCGATCGCCAAAGCACCTACAGGTGGTACAGCAGCAGATAGTGGGTTAGTGGACTTACTAGCGATTGACAATCGTGGTACTCTATTAGCCTTGGAAAGGTCTTTTGCGGTGGGACAAGGTAACACCATCAAGATCTACGAAGTGACTCTTCAAGGAGCAACGGATATCACTACAATTAATTCCTTGAGTGGAATAACTAGTGATCAACTAGCAGCGATTCAACCTGTACAAAAACGCCTGGTCCTCAACCTTGATACCCTAAATTTACCCAATAGTGATGGGAACCATCCTACGGGAACGGACAATATAGAAGGATTGAGCTTTGGCCCCCGATTAGCTGATGGTCGTCAGTCCATAGTATTGGTCAGTGACAATAATTTTGGTGCGACCCAATTTACCCAGATCCTCACTCTGGGTGGGGAGCTATTACCTACTGTAATTCCCACGGTAGAAACCCGCCCGGATTTATTTGATGATCCTACTTTACCAACATCTCAAAGAGCGGATGCGGATGACCCAGCCATTTACGTCAATAGTCAAGACCCCAGTAAGAGTATCATTTTAACAGCGGTGAAAAATGCTGGACTGCGAGTCTATGACCTAACGGGCAAATTATTACAGGAAATTAATCCTGGGTCAATTCGCTACAATAATATTGATCTCCAATATGGCTTCACTCTGGGTGGAGAAAAGATAGATATTGCGGTAGCAAGCGATCGCCAAAACGACAAGTTGGTGATTTTCAAAATTAATCCCCAGGGAACAGGTGGGAACTATTTAGAGAACATCACTGATAGTAGTGTCACTACTCTGTTTCAAAGCTTACCCTTTGTTGCTCCTTACTCATCATCATCCCGCAGCGCCTACGGAATAACTATTTACCGTAGCCTGGCAACTAAAGATTACTACGTGTTTGCTTCCCGTCGTCAAACGGGAGATGTGGCTCAATTTAAACTGATTGACAAAGGTAATGGCAAAGTAGGCTATGAACGAGTTAGAGAATTTACCATTCCTGCTCCTAGTGATTCTACCCGTTCTGCTCAAACCGAGGGTATGGTAGCAGACCAGGAAATGGGCTTTGTTTACATTGGTCAGGAGGATGTGGGAATTTGGAAATTCGATGCAGAACCCAATGGTAGCAACGTTGGTAAACTGGTAGATAAGGTTAAATTTGAAGGTGGTCAAAACCTTACAGATGATGCGGAGGGTCTCACAATTTACTATGGCAAAAATGGCACCGGTTACCTATTAGCATCTAGCCAAGGTGATAACAGCTTTGCCGTTTACACCCGTGAAGGTAGCAATGATTTTCTGGGGAGATTTGCTGTTGGCAGTAATGGCGCAATTGATAGCGTACAGGAGTCTGATGGTGCAGATGTGATTAATCTACCCCTAGGCGCTAATTTCCCCATGGGTTTATTTGTCACTCAAGATGGCAATAACGAACCCGCTAAAATTACTGATGGTGAGAACATCAACAGCAATTTTAAATTGGTCCCCTGGGAAAATATTGCCAATGGTTTCCCCACATCTTTAAAAATTGATACTACCACTTTCAATCCCCGCACTCCCATAGCCCAGTCCCTAGTTAACGGAGTTGCTAGCGGTGACACCACCCAAACTTCTACCATTCTCTGGACCCGCAGTCTTTTCACCGGACAGGTGACCTTTGAATATGGTACAACTCCAGACTTTAGTACCATAGTTGGCAAAAAGACAGTCAACGTAACCAATACTACTCAACCAGTTAAAGTATTAGTAGATGGACTTACACCGGGAACCAATTACTACTATCGGGTCAGCGATGTAAGTGGTGGAACTGCTACTGGTAAGTTTAGCACAGCAGCTACCTCCACAACTAGAGCTGGGTTGAAATTTGGAGTCTCGGGTGACTGGCGTGGTGAATTAGCGCCCTATCCAGCCATTAATAATGCGGATACAGCTAATTTGAAATTCTTTGTCCAACTGGGAGATACCATTTATGCTGACGTTCCCTCACCAGGACTCAAGGATAGCAAGGGAGTGGAAATACCTCAAGCTACTACCCTAGAAGACTATCGAGCTAAACACTCTGAAGTATACGGACTACGCTATGGACAAAATACCTGGGGAGACCTAAGAGCATCTACCTCCATTTTAACTACTATAGATGACCACGAGGTTTACAATGACTTTGCTGGTATGTCTCCTTCTGGCACGGGTTTAACCAATGACAATCCCTTCTATGAAAATGGGTTGCAGGCTTTCCAAGAGTATAACCCCATTAGCGATCAGTTTTATAGTCAAACCGGTGATAGTAGAATTGATGGAGAACGGAATTTAACATCAACCCAACTACTCAAAAGCTAACGGTCACTACTTATGGAATCAAACCCTATACTGAAGCTGAGTTAGTTGCTGATCCTAATGCTATTATCAATCTGCAACCCCAAATTGTCAGTCAGTTTGAGGTGGAACCAAATGCCAATAATGTTCCCCAAGCATCCCAGTTGGTCTTTGGCACCACGGATCGTGATGTTGTGGTAATTCCTTCCCAAACTGATGGTATTAAAGACCTAATCTTTACCGGTTCTGGAAATGATGAGGTAGACACTACTCTCAATACCCCCTTGGAAGGTTTTCCCAGGGGCGAAAATACTATTCACACAGGTAGTGGCAAAGACGTTATATACGCAGGTAATGGCGATCGCATTTTTGGTGGTAGTGGGGATGATGAAATCTACGCTACAGATGCCAAGGACTATCGCCTTTCCGGTGGATCTGGTAATGACGTTTTTCACCTAGGTGTGAATGGTCGCGCTTTAGGTGGTGATGGAGATGATAAATTCTTTGTTAGCGAAGGTGGGGGCAATTTAATTTCCGGTGGTGCTGGTGCAGACCAGTTTTGGATCGCTACCGGTGATATCCCCAAAGTTGACAACAAAAACCTTGCCAATACCATTGTGGATTTTCAGATTGGTACTGATGTTTTGGGTATTAGCGGTCAAGTCCAGAGCTTTGGCTTTAAGGATCTAACCTTAACCAATAACGACATTATCATCAATGGCAACACTATAGCTACCTTAATTGGAGTAAATACTAGCACGCTTACTGTCAGTAACTTCAGTTTTGTTTAGTCTTACTTAAACTACAGCGTCTAAAGCTATAGTTTAAGTTTAAAAATATCGATATTTCAGTTTATACTTGATATATACTGGAATATCGATCTGATTTGAAACCACAGATAAAAAATATAAAGAAAGTGATATAAAAAGGTAAGGACAAAAAACTCATAAACATTTATAAAACCAATGCCACTCATAAATACAGTTGATGTGACCATTTTCACCAAGTTTACTATTCCCCTGTTAGCCAGCTCTACCAATGAGTCGGTGGACAATACCATCGTGGTAGCAGCAGTTCTCCTCAGTTTAGTAGTTATTTACCTAGCTAGTAAGGTAGGGGGCGAACTATCCAACAAATTAGGATTTCCACCGGTCCTGGGTGAATTAGTTGGAGGTGTGGTTATTGGTACATCGGTTCTACACTTGCTAGTATTTCCAGAAGGTGGTACTGATAGCTCCAGTTCCTTGATTATGTCCTTCTTGCAAATTACCGCTGGGTTAACACCAGAAGCTACACCCGCAGTATTTGCTGCTCAATCAGAGGTGATTTCCGTTTTAGCAGAATTGGGTGTAATTATTCTTCTGTTTGAAATAGGGTTGGAGTCCAACTTAAAAGATTTGATGGAAGTTGGCATTCAAGCGTTTGTTGTCGCAGTGGTGGGAGTAGCTGTTCCCTTTGCAGCGGGTACTGCAGGGTTGATGATCATCTTTGGCATTGCTCCAGTACCTGCTATTTTTGCTGGTGCAGCTTTAACTGCTACTAGTATTGGTATTACCTCCAGAGTGCTTTCAGAAATTGGTAGGTTGAATTCCAAAGAAGGACAAATTATCCTTGGTGCAGCTGTCATAGATGATATCTTAGGAATTATCGTTTTGGCGGTAGTTGCTAGTTTAGCTAAAGATGGCGCAGTGGATGTGGGTAACGTAATTTATTTAATAGCCAGCGCTACTGGATTTATTATTGGTGCCGTAATTCTCGGTAATGTTTTTAATAAATCCTTCGTGGCGATCGCGGATATGTTGAAGACCAGGGGGGGAGTGGTAATTCCCGCTTTTATTTTTGCGTTTATCATGTCCTACCTGGCGGATATCATTAATCTAGAAGCGATATTAGGAGCATTTGCAGCTGGATTAGTTTTAGAGGAAACAGAAAAGAGAAAGGAACTGCAAAAGCAAGTTATACCAATTGCGGACATGCTAGTGCCAATTTTCTTTGTAGCAGTAGGAGCGAAAACAGATTTAGGAGTGTTAAATCCAGCTATACCAACCAATAGAGAAGGACTGGTGATGGCTACCTTCCTGATTACAATAGCGATTATTGGTAAAGTGATTACAGGTTTAGCCGTTTTTGGTCAGCCAGGTATTAACCGTTTAGCCATTGGTGTAGGTATGATTCCCAGAGGTGAGGTAGGGTTAGTATTTGCGGGAGTTGGTGCAGCTAGTGGAGTGCTTTCCAAACCTTTAGGAGCAGCAATCATTATGATGGTAATTATCACCACCTTTTTAGCTCCCCCCCTATTACGAGTTGTCTTTCCCCAGGAATCTTCGGTTGCAATAGATTCCACCTCAGAGGTATAGGGGAAATGGGGAAATGGGGAACTTGAAACTTATATTTGTATATTACCGTCCCGACATATAACCTTAGCCAGGAGATGGTTATCCACAGACTTGGCAACCGCGACTTGGCAAAATTCTCAGATTGGGATATTGATTAAGTCTATGATATTAAATATAGGAGAAGGGATTTGAGACTACACTACTTACTAACGGGAACAATTGGAACAGTTCTTTTACTGTCTTCACCTAGTTTAGCGGCTCAATTTGACTCTTGGCGGTTTGATGCTAACGAAAACAAGCTAGAAATTAGAACAACTGGACCTGTTCAACCACAAGCTCAATTAGTTTTTAACCCCACGCGACTGGTGATTGATTTACCGAACACCAAATTTGGTCAACCCCAAGTTGCTCGACCCATAGGTGGTGGGGTCCGTGTGGTTCGCATAGGACAATTTGATCCCCAAACTACCCGTGTAGTAGTGGAATTTAATCCGGGTTATACGGTTGACCCCCAAGCTATCAAGTTTACACCCGTCAGTGGTAGTCGCTGGATAGTACAACTGCCAAAACTAGAGCGGGTATCCTCCAACACCCCACAGGATAACAATAATAGAGATGACAATTCCAATTATAATTTAGCAACTATAGATTCTACCCAATCTCCACCAGAGTTTTCTTCAGCGGGAAAAACCCAAGTTGAAAAATTACAAACTACTGGGGATGGTTTCTTTATTCGCACTAGTGGTATTTCCCCCCAAGCTAGAATCAACCGCAGTGTTGACCGGACTACCATATTCATGAATATTGTGGGTGCGAGTTTGTCTCCACAATTAACAGCAAGAAGCATCTTGGTTAATCGCCATGGCGTTACTCGGGTTCAGCTGATCCAATTGCGAACTACACCCAGCACAGTGCAAGTTAGCTTGAAGGTGGATCCAAAAAGTCCCGATTGGGAAGTAAGCACTGTTGGTGATGGACTGGTGATTTTACCAGTGAAGGGATTTGTTAACTCACGGGAGGGAGGTGAAACCCTAACCCCTAATTTTCCCGATGTTAATGACGTAGAAAATAATAATGAAACTGGGACTGACACCATTGAGTCGGTGCAGTTAAGCGACAATGGCACAGAGTTATTAATTAAAGGCGGTCAGAAATCATCTGTAACCACAGGTTGGGACAGAGGTTCCGCTATGTTTCGCATTAGTATTAATAATGCCAAATTAGCACCTCAAGCTCCCAGAGTCAATCTACCACCTAACAGTCCGGTATTGGGAGTACGTGTCCAGTCTGGGACGTTAAACAATGTAATTATTCTAGTACAACCAGCATCAGGAGTTCGTATTGGTCAACTTGGTCAAACTAGCAACGGAATGTTGTCTTTGCCAATCCAAAGGACCAGTCAGGTAAGATCGCCAATTGGCTTACCCCCCCTAGATCAGGGTGGAAGTAATCACTTACCAGATCCCAACGCCAAACCCGAAACCAATCCCCAACCTCGTCCTCGTCGCACTACCCCCAAGGGTAAATTGCTAGTCATGATTGATCCAGGACATGGTGGCAAAGATCCAGGAGCTATAGGGATTGCTGGAGTGCAGGAAAAAGATATTATTTTGCCCATTAGCCTGAGAATTGCCAAAATCCTGCAAGAAAATGGTGTAGATGCGGTATTAACCAGGGACGCTGACTATTTTGTCACCCTTCCTGGAAGGGTGGAAATGGCACAACGCACTGGAGCGGACATATTTGTTAGCATTCATGCTAACTCAGCAGGGGAAAATCGTCCTGAAGTCAGCGGGTTAGAGACCTATTATTATGACAGTGGTTTAGACCTAGCGCGAATTGTTCACAACAAAATTTTGCAAAATGTCAATGTCAAGGACAGAAGAGTAAGGAAAGCAAGATTTTATGTCCTGAGAAAAAATTCTATCCCCTCGATTTTAGTGGAAACC
Organism: Cylindrospermopsis sp. CR12; assembly: GCF_001432185.1. Classification (NCBI taxonomy): domain Bacteria; kingdom Bacillati; phylum Cyanobacteriota; class Cyanophyceae; order Nostocales; family Aphanizomenonaceae; genus Cylindrospermopsis; species Cylindrospermopsis sp. CR12. Next base: position 31,002 of record NZ_LMVE01000085.1, read on the forward strand.
GGTTATCTAACAGGAGAAGAGGATGTGGCTAATTTGCAAAGGTCTACCTACCAAAATCAAATGGCCCAGGCCATTGCTCAGGGAATTCTCCAGTATTTAAAACAAAGATGAACTGGTATTCTATAGTAGTCCCTGAACCCATTTCCCTATGCACTCATATCCTGTTTTTGAAGGTAATTCCCAAGCATTTTCCATTCAGCAAATTCCCACCTCTCCCATTGGTGTGTTTGACAGTGGTGTGGGTGGGTTAACTGTCCTGCGACAGGTTTATCAGCAACTACCCAATGAGTCGGTTATTTATTTTGGGGATACGGCCCATCTTCCCTATGGTATCCGCTCCCAAAAAGAAATCTTAGGATATGTCAGGGAAATACTCAATTGGATGGAACAACAAGGGGTGAAAATGGTGATTATGGCCTGTAACACCAGTTCCGCTCTCACTTTGGAAACGGTTCGTTTGGAATATAAATTCCCCATTTTGGGGATGATTTCACCTGCTACTAAGTTTGCTGTAAATGTGGGTAAACGTATTGGTGTGATTGCTACTCCTGCCACAGCTAAAAGTAATGCCTATCGTCAGGCAATAATGGAACTTAAAGCTAATGTTCAGGTATGGCAAGTAAGTTGTCCTGAATTTGTTCCCTTAATCGAACAAAATCGCCTTCATGACCCCTACACTCTTGCAGTTGCTAAATCCTATTTAGAACCTTTATTAGCACAGGAGATAGATACTTTAATCTATGGATGTACTCATTATCCTTTACTTGAACCTATAATAAAGACTCTCATACCAAATCACATCCATCTGGTAGATCCTGCAGTTCATGTTGTTAGGGTCTGTCAGCGAGAGTTAGAAATACTAAACATCAAAAATCGCCTTTTACCTATGCCCACTCGTTTTGTCGTTAGTGGGTCTCCTCAACAGTTTTCTCAATCGGGAACCCCATGGTTGGGTTATACTCCCTTGGTGGAGCAGTTTTCTGTTCCCTACTCCCTCCGTTAGGATATCTTATGATAGAACTCTAACTAGCAAGGATTTGGTTGATTTTTGTTGGTTGCCAACTACTATTGAGAAAGCAGTAACTGTTAGGTGTGTACCGTTATGACAACTAAAAAACAATTTAATAGCTTTGAAGAAATGTTATCGGGATCCGATGTACCCGTGCTGGTGGATTTTTACGCTGAATGGTGTGGTCCATGTCAAATGATGGCTCCCATCTTGGAGCAGGTCAATACTCATTTCCAAGGTCAGCTAAGGGTTGTGAAAATCGATACTGAGAAGTATTCTCAATTAGCTACTCAATATCGTATAGAAGCATTACCAACTCTCATCTTGTTTAAAAATGGTCAGCCAGTTAATAAAATTGAGGGTGTGGTACAAGCACCTCAATTAATTGAACGTTTAAAAACTTTAATTTGATAGTTAGGAAATAATTGGGGGACTTAGGTCCTCTAATTACCTTCTAGCATTTAAACAACACCATTCTTGACGCTGCCAAACTTTATCTACTACCCAATTGTTTTTTTCCAACGTGGTAATTACGGATGGAGATTGTTCTACTAAAATACCACTAAATATCCCCCAGGAACCGGGTTTGACCAGGTCTGTCATTTGTGGAATTAACTCAATAATTACGTCAGCTAAGATGTTGCAAACTATGCCATCTAGAGATTCAGTGAGGATTTCTGTTAGGGTATGTACACTACCTAGGGCACAGGTTAATTTTTCTGGATTGAGATGATTCAAAATACAATTACTATTAGTCGATTCTACTGCTAAAGGGTCATTATCTACCCCATAGACTTTTTTCGCACCTAGTAGAAGTGCGCCTATGCCCAAAATACCCGAACCACAGCCAATATCTGCAATTACTTGGGGAGCAGTAATACTAGTATGAATGCTATTTTGAGTTAAATATTTTTCTAAAGATTCCAGACACAATTGGGTGGTGGCGTGATTTCCCGTACCGAAAGCTACTCCCGGGTCAAGACGGATAACCAATCTGGATGTGGATGGGGGTATGGGTAGCCATGCAGGATTAATCAAAAACAGATTACCTATTTCCTGAGGGTGCCAATATTGCTTCCAACTGGTAGACCAGTCCTCTTCATTAATTTGATGCCAATTTAATTCGGGAGTAGGTAAACCAATAGCTATTGAGTCTTCATGTAATAATGTTGATAAGTTAGTAAGATCTGATAATTGTGCCTGTAAGGTGGAGAGATAAGCTTTAATTAATATAAACCTATCCTTTTTTTCCACAGCAACACCCCGACAACCAAAGGTTTCCAACCGCCAAAAGATAGAATCTTCCAGGTCAGGTGTACATAAAATTTGGATTTCCCACCAGGTATTTGTCATTATGTTTTGGTTATTAGTAGTGTTCATACTCAATTCCCCCACTTCCCCAAACCGAACCTATAGGGTTACTGTATAAGCATCCCGAATTCCAGAAACTTGTTTAATTTCCTCCAGAATGCCATCTGGTAATGGGTCATCAATACTCAAAGCCATAACCGCATCACCTCGCACAATTTTTCTCCCCACTTGCATGCTGGCAATGTTGACATTGAAACTCCCCAATAAGGAACCCAATTTGCCAATAATTCCTGGCATGTCTCGGTGCAGGGTAAATAGCATATATTTGCTGGGTGGTACGTTAATGGGGAACCCATCTACATCTGTGAGGTGTATTTCCTTTTCTCCTAATAAAGCACCGGTGACAGAATGAGTTCCTAATGTACCTGTAGCTTCTAAATGTAATGAACCCGCATAATCTCTGGCTGAAGCATCCCTAGTCTCAATGACTCTAATACCTCTTTCTTTAGCTTCTATGGTCGCATTAACATAGTTAACCCGTTCCCTTAACGCTTGATATAGTAGTCCTTTTAATGCTGCTACTACTAGGGGTTGACTTTTGTTGGTGGCCAGATCTCCTTGCAGTTTAACATTCAGTGTTTCTATTCTTCCACCTGCTAATTGTCCTACCAGATTACCCAGGGTTTCTGCTAACTGCATATAGGGTTTGAGCTCTTCTATAATGTCAGGCCCTAATCCGGGAATGTTTACCGCTGAGCGAGCTGGTAGCCCTAATAATACATCCCTAATTTGCTCCGCCACGTCTATGGAGACGTTTACCTGAGCTTCTGTAGTAGATGCACCTAAATGAGGCGTAAGAATTATTTCTTTGCCCAGCGATCGCAGGGGGGAATCTCCCAGGGGTTCAGACTGGAATACGTCTAGTGCAGCACCGGCGATTTTACCGTTTTTAATGGCATCCGCTAGGGCCAACTCATCAATTATACCACCCCTAGCACAGTTAATGATGCGGGTGGTGGGTTTCATTTTTCCTAGGGTTTTAGCATTAATTAAGTTAGTTGTTTCTGGTGTTTTGGGAATATGTAGGGTGATATAGTCCGCTTGTTGAAATAGTAGGTCTAGATCTACCAGATGACAACCGATTTGTTCGGCCCTCTCGGTGGAAATAAAAGGATCGTAGGCCAATAGTTTCATGCCCATGGCTTTGGCCACATGGGCTACATGGGAGCCTATTTTTCCTAATCCAACAACACCTAGAGTCTTTTTATATATTTCTGCACCAACAAAGGTTTTTCTATCCCATTCTCCCTTTTTTAGGGAGGTATTAGCATCAGGAATATGACGGGATAAGGATAACATCATTGCCAGAGTGTGTTCTGCTGCTGCAATGGTATTTCCTTCAGGGGAATTGACTACTACAATACCCTTTCGGGTGGCAGTTGGCACATCTACATTATCCACACCTACACCAGCACGACCAATAATTTTTAATTGGGTACCAGCTTCGATAATTTCTTCTGTAACGCGGGTTCCCGAACGAATCATGAGTGCGTCATATTCACCAATGATTGCTACTAATTCGGCTGGTTTTAAGCCTGTTTTGACATCAACTGTAGCTACTTGAGAGAGAATATCAATACCAGCTTGATCAATTGGATCGGAAACAAGAACCTTAGACATAAGTACGTAAACTAATGATGGCTAACAATTATAGGTTTTACCTGACCTTTTGGTAAAGTGAGGGTTGAAAATATTTTATGTGTTACACTAGGGTAGGGATAAAATCGATGATGGCTAATGACTATGCTGAAAGGTCTACTGAATCTCTTTTTGCAGAATACCTGTCCTCTTTGCCAACGTAATACACCAAATTTATTTTGTCCATACTGTAATCAACAATTGCAAAAAAGTTGTTTACACGACCCTAATTGCTCATGGCAACCCCCCATACCTCTTTTTGCTTGGGGTAGCTACGGGGGAATATTAAAAAGGGCTATTATGATGATGAAATATGAAAACCGCCCAGAAATAGCACTCTTTTTGGGCCAGCTCCTGGGAGGATCATGGTTGTTAAATTCTAGCTGTAAATATCAAGCTCCTGTAATCGTACCCATACCATTACACCCGGATAAAATGAAAATACGAGGTTTTAATCAATCTGAGCTTATTGCTAGAGGTTTTTGTGACGTGACAGGGCTCAGGTTAAAACCCCATGGATTAATGAGAATTAAACATACACAACCGCAATTTGGAATATCAGCTGATAACAGGCAAAATAACTTAATGGGTGCTTTTGATTTGGGTAAGGATTTTTTTAATCGCTATCCTAATAAACCTATATTGTTGATTGATGATATTTACACTACAGGAGCAACCGCTAATTCTGCTATACACAGCCTGGATGCTTATGGAATAAATGTCATTGGTTTAGCTACTGTAGCTAAAGCTATTAAGGATGATCCACAAAATATATAATTTATTCATAACCTGTTAACAAACTATGAAAAGTTACTATATACCCCTTTTTAAAAAGGTACTTATTCTGCCCATAACTTTTTTGTCAATAATTATTTACTCTCATCAGGCGATCGCCCAAACTGGAAATAGGGATAATATATATAATCCCATTCTATTAAAGCTAGAAGGGGAGATTACAGATAAATTGACTCTAAAGGACATTCCCACGGGTCAAGGGGGATTTGCGCGTGATTATCAAGTCAACCTGAACAAGGGAGATAATCTAGTAATTGATGCATCTTCGGAAAATTTCGATACAATTATCACACTTTTAGGTCCCAATGGTTTGACGGTAGGGGAAAATGATGATGGTCCAGATGGCACCAGTAATTCTCTGTTATTTGTCCGCATCACTGAAACTGGGAAATATATTATTAGAGTGAGGTCTTTTGGAGAAACTGGAGTTGGTAGCTTTAAACTCAAGGTGACAAAATTGTTGCCAGTTAAGTAAGTATTTCTAAGGTAAATGTTTTTAAAAACAAGCGATCGCTGGAAGCAAAATCAAACCGCCCACTCCATAATATAACGAATTCACGTACACCATAATTAACGGTAGGGTTTGTTGGGTTTCGTTCCTCAACCCAACCTACGGCAAGTGTTTTTAAAAATAGGCGATCGCAGTTTTGGAAGTAAAATCAAACTGCTCATAATTAACAGTGAAGTTTGTTGGGGATCGATCCGTAACCCAACGTATTGTAAATGTTTTTAAAGATAGGCGAT